>JBQGBZ010000313.1:0-2072 GCA_052038215.1 Nitrososphaera sp. | reverse complement strand
AACTTCCAAGGTATGTTCCCCTAGTGATAGGTTGGTAAACTGGATTGGGGTATCACAAGTAGAAAATGATGAGCCATCAATAGAACATTCAAAGCGATCCAAGCCTACACCTATATCGGAGCCCGAAAAGGTGAAAGTAATTGACGTAGACGAACTGTTTCCACCGTTGTTGACGCTCTTGCTGTTACCATCAATTGCAGAGTTTATAGTTGTATCAGGTGGCGTTGCATCAACATTCCACCTAAACGGTGCTGGAGATATACCTTGGTTTCCAACACTATCTACTGCTCGGATGTCCAATGTGTGAACCCCACTTCCGAGGTTGTCAAATTGCGCAGGGCTGGTACATGCTTCAAATGTCGCGCCGTCTATTGAACATTCGAAGTGATCCAGGCCTACACCAGCATCAGTACCTGAAAAGGTAAATATCATGGATGTAGATGGTGTACCACCTCCAGAAAATATAGTGTTTCTATTGCCATCGATAGCAGAGATGATAGCGGTGGTTGGTGCTACAGAGTCGACGGTCCACATATACAATGCAGGAGAGGCATCTTCATGTCCAGAGTTATCTTCTGCCCTAACCCTAAACGTATGTGAACCATCGCTTAATATATCGGGGAAGGTGAACGGGCTGGTACAGGTAACAAATTCAACGTCGTCAATGCTGCATTCAAAATGATCCACATTAGTAATAACATCAGTAGCTGAGAATGTAATTGTCATGTTATTTGATCTAGTATTACTATTGTTAGCAACAATATTGTTGTTACCATCAGTAACTGAATTAATAGCGGTATTTGGTGGCGTAGTATTTATTGTCCAGATGAATGCAGTAGGAGTAGGTCCCTCATTTCCAACCTTATCTTCAGCTCTTACCTCCAATGTGTGAGTCCCATCTGATAGATTCTGAAATTGAACAGGGCTATTACACAATGTAAATGATGCGCCGTCTATTGAACATTCAAAGTGATCCAAACCTATACCCATATCCGTACCTGAAAAGGTAAAGACTATTGATGTAGAGGTCGTATTAGTACCATAAGATACAGTGCTGTTGTTCCCATCAGTGGCAGTATCGATATTGGCGGGTGGTGGCGTTGTATCTACATTCCATGTAAATAATTCAGCAGTTGCATCTTTGTTTCCTGAGTTATCTTCCGCCCTGACACTGAATGTATGTGAACCATCGCTTACTATAGGCAGTCCAAATGGGCTGGTACACATAACAAAGTCAGAGTTATCGAAACTACATTCAAATCGTTTTATCTCTGTTTCACCTGCATCTGTACCAGAGAAAGTAAAGGTTATGGAGTTTGAGCGCGTATTACTTTCGTTGGTAAGGGTATTCCTATTGTTATCTACGACAGAATCAATAGAGGTTGCAGGGGGTGAAGTGTCAATAGTCCAGTTGAAAAATGCGGGAGATGAATCCAGGTTTACAACGTTATCTTCCGCTCTGACCTCCAATGCATGAGATCCATCTGCAAGGTTGCTGAATAGGATAGGACTAACGCAGACATCAAATGGTGCGCCATCAATGGAGCATTCAAAGTGGTCTATACCAGAGCCTCTATCAGTTCCTGAGAATGCGAACGTCATGGAGGTTGAAGAGGTGTTGCCACCTGCAGTTACGCTATTTCTATTCCCGTCAAAGGCTGAGGTGATTGAAGTATTTGGCTGAATGGTATCAATGGTCCATATGAATGATGCAGGAGTTGGATCGTTATTTCCAACTTTATCGAAAGAACTTATCTCAATAGTGTGAGCACCGTCATCTAGTTCGCTGAGTTCAAGTGGTGCACTGCAATTGGTAAGTGGTCCTCCGTCAAATGAACATTCAAAATGATCGATACCCACTCCTTGCCCTTTATTGCCTCCAGTATCTATACCTGAAAAAGTAATAACTGCACTGTTGGAAGAGGAATTACCACCAGTATTTATGGAATTGTCGTTGCTATCTGTGACAGAATCGATTGTTGTAGTTGGAGCTACAGTGTCAACAGTCCAGTTAAATGAGGCTGGCGATGAACCTCTATTTCCAACCTTGTCTTCAGACATTACCCTAAAAG
>JBQGBZ010000312.1:0-5575 GCA_052038215.1 Nitrososphaera sp. | reverse complement strand
TTTGTAGAGTAATACCTTCTGGCTGCTTCGTATGATGCACCACCACCACCACCACCATCATGATCCTCATGCTCCTCATTCCACTAACGGATCCAAAAATCTACTTCTTTACTCAAGTCCACAGAAATACTCCTCCAATACTTGGATAGCCTTTCAGCGGCTCCCTTCCATGTCTTATTGTCGCGAAAGTAACCCACAAGCATTGCAGCATTAATCGCACCACCCGAAGTTCCCGCTATAATGTCAAATAAGGGTCTGTCAGTATTATTTTCTTTGTCTTCGGAAAGCAGCTGATTCGATAGCGCTTCAAATACCCCTGCTTCATAAGCTCCAAGAGCACCTCCTCCCTGAAGAATAAGTACCCTTTGTGTTTGAGATATGTCATATTTTTCTATTGGCATTTGTTATTAACATGTGATTATACCCCAGCTCTTTACTTTTGCTGAGTATACTCCAAGTTACATCCCCTATAATCCATGTTTATTAATGCAATCTTTGAGATTTCAATCTCTAAAAACTAACTTCGGGTATTCTTTTTTTGTATCCCTGTCAACCTGTCTACCTAATATCTCCTTCACGCCACCTGACACTAAAAACAGCTTCAATGAGAACCCGATAGATTAACAGAACCTAATTATTAGAGTTATAAATACGAGCCCGCAAGTTGTTTTTGCATGGTTGATGTAATAATCGTCAGGCCAATGCGAGAAGAGGATCTAGACGAAGCAGATATGATCATGAGGCTGGCGTTTGGAACCTTTCTTGGCATGCCTGAACCATTAAAATTCAACGGCGACGCCGATCATGTACATACACGATATTGGGCTGACCCGCCCGCAGCTTTGGCAGCGGAAATTGACGGCAAGATAGTAGGTTCTAATTTTGGGCTGGACTGGGGAAGCATGGGCATATTTGGGCCGCTGACGGTCCATCCGAAATACTGGGACAAGGGCGTAGCACGTCTCCTACTCGACCACACTATGAAGATCTTTGAAAGGTGGGGCACAAAGCACATAGGCCTCTTCACCTTTGCTCAGAGCAGTAAACACGTCCACCTTTACCAAAAATACGGCTTCTGGCCAAGGTATCTGACTGCAATTATGTCCAAGGAGGTCAGCAAGTTACTGAGAAATAATAGAAGCGTTGATGTAATCTATTATTCAAAACTGAAGTCGGAGAAGGAAAAGAAAGACCTGATTCAGAAATGTAGCCAATTAACTGGCTTGGTAATGAAAGGACTGAATCTGAAAAAAGAGATTAACTCAGTTGAAACTCAAAAACTCGGTGATACGATCCTTCTAGAGCAAGATGGCGCTATAGAAGCCATGGCAATATGCCACTTTGGGCCGAATACAGAGGCGGGGAGCGGAGCCTGCTATATAAAGTTCGGTGCTGTCAAGCCTGGGTCTAACTCTGCAAAGATCTTTGACAGTTTGCTTAATGTGTGCGAGCAGTATGCCCATTTGCAAAATGCTGTGCAGCTTGTGTGCGGTGTCAATACTGGCCGCCACAATGCCTACAGAAGGATGATTGAACTAGGCTTTCGTACTGACATACAGGGCGTTGCAATGCACAGGCCTAACGAGGCGGGCTATAACCGAGAAGAGATATACCTCATTGATGACTGGAGATAAAAAGGCGATAACAGGCAGATGAGAAGCACATAACACATCTTTTCTACACCTGCCAGAGTCTGGAAAAGTAGAGTTTTTTTTAAAGAAGTTTAGTGGGGGCCCATCGGGATTAAATCCCTGCATAAAATAGGGTTCTACTACTGAACTTAGCTTTCTTTTGCCTTACCTACTAATCTCTTCTACCAATCAGACATCTGGATGAGTTTCTTGTTGCCAGCAGTGCAAGCAATAATTTCCTATGACCTGAAATATCTCGGCCTTCGTCTGGAAGCACACCTCACAACTTAATTCGTCTGGGTTCTCTGGCATGCTGCCTGAAACTCCTTCAAGGAGTCCAAGAATCTCACATCTGGCCCTAGTAGTTGTTGACATGCGTAAACTTTGTGAAGAATTATTTTAACCCTTGTTGACCCGTGACACGTAATATAGTAACGTGTCAAAGGTAAATAATGATTAAAATAAATCGAGTCAAACATTGCATCGTGAGAACAAATTTAAAACTTGTATTGGCGGTGGGGCTAGCCGGAGCAACACTTGCCTTAGTCTTGACTAATACAGTAAGCGGTGTGATGTTACGAACAGGACTTGTACCGGAGCTTGGCATAGGTGCTATTCCGCTAGCAGTAGCGGCATTAGTCGTGTCATGGAACCAGAGGTCATTTTTGGTAGCAGGATTGCTGGCTGCAAGTGGAATCATCGGCATGATACCTGGCTTGGTAGCTACAGGGTACCTAGCAGTCATCGTGTTTCCGGGCCCCGTTTACGGAGTCATCTACGGGCTGGGTATATTTGGGCTTTGAGTTGCAAAGGGCATAATAACTACAAGGACCGCAGCTTCAGCTGTGGTCGTTAGGTGAATTTTTTAACATGCCAGCCAAGGTCTGGGAAAGTGGACGGATGATGTGAGGAATTATTGAGGATGTATTACCTTCAAAATGACCTCAGAAAGAAAAGGATTTCTGAAATACTAGCCATTGTTGCCATATCCCTCCTAAGTATAGATACTGTGGGGACCTTTATAGCGAAGGGCGGAGACAGATTCTTACCACTAACTGATCAGCAGAGTGGAATATTACTTGGCATATCATCGATCATTTTGTTCTTCTTATCTTTTGGGTTCGGATTTAGACAAAAGGCAAGAATAACGACGATATTGCTGATAGCAGGTGGTGCAATCCTTGCAGTCTCTAAGTTAGTGGAACCAACAATGGGTTTGAATCTATTCTTGGCTGTAGCACTTCCTTATCTCTACATATCTCTAATTGCAATCGGTTTTATACTTATTGGACTAGGTTTATTGAGAGCTGTAAGAGGGCAATGACAAAGAGATTATTTTTTTTCTGAAGTACTAGAACTAAGATTTTATATTATCCGATATCCTGAGCTTACATAATAAACCCAAGACTCCTTCCCTATGGCATCCTCCTCTTCTACAACCACATTATCGACACGAAACCCTCATCCAGGCTCCTTCACCCAGCTCAATTTACCTATTATTCTAATGCCCATCAGGGATATCATCCGATAGTAAAAATGTCCTCCCAGATTTAGCGAGGAATGATGATACTTTTATCTTTTTGAACCCAATAGCAATAATAGTAGTAGCGTTGGAAACTCAAAATGATGATGATGATCATCTGCGAAGTAAGCAGAAAAAGTTATGGGATGTTTCTGCACCGGGATTAGAAAAATGGTTGCATGTCACTCAGGTGGCTAGTCAAGATGTTACAGATAGAATGATGGAATTAGCAGACATAAAACCCGGCGATAATGTCTTGGACATTGCAACAGGAATAGGAGATCCTGCAATTGATGCAGCAAGAATTGTTCCGCCAACAGGGCATGTTTTGGCAGTTGACCTGTCTCAGAGCAGGCTTGCGACAGCAAGAAGAAGGGCACAAGAGCAAGGGTTGGAAAATCTCATAGAATTCATTGAAAGCGACATTGAAATAATCGAGTTTCCGTCGTCGAAGTTTAATGCCATCCTAAGTAAATGGGGATTGATGTTCTTTGCAGATTTGGAACGCCTCCTAGGCAGAATACTTGATGCTCTCTTGCCTGATAGAGGAGGAAGAGGAGGTGTCTTTGTTGCAGCTGTCTGGTCAAGACCTGAGAAAGTCCCATCCATGAAGATACCCTCACTAGTTCTTGACAGACTGGAGGTTCCTCCTCTTCCAACGGCGGTCAACCCATTTAGACTGTCAGACATGTCAGTGTTGAGCAAGCTGTTCATTGAAGCAGGATTTGAGGATGTAAAGACTGAAGCAGTACCTGTTATATACCGCTTTGATTCAGCTGAGGATTATTTTGACTTTGCCTACGAAACTAGCGGCAGTTTCAAAGGTAGAATTACAAATGCTGCTGCCTTTCTTTCTGATGAGAAACAAGATAAAATAAGAAGCGATATTGTAGATGAAGCAAGATCGTTTGTTGACTCCAAGGGCCAGTTAAGCATGAGTAATGAAACGCTCTTGATAGCAGGACGCCGGGGCTGCATTAAAACTATCTGACATGCTTCTTCTGACATGACTACTACTACTTCTTGCGTACCAATAGAGGCCGCCCACCCCCTCCCACCTAGGTGCTAGCCGGGTTATAACTAACCCTCAGGAGCTTGCCTTTAGCATGTATATGATATCGACTACTCTACAACAAGTAATCGACGAAAGGATATCTTTCCTAAAAGAGCAAATTAACCCTGCTAACAAGCCAGAGGTGAACAAGACATTTCAGATACAAATAGACGCCATCAGGTCTGCTGCCACTGCTAATGACATTGAAAAAGTTGAATCCCTCATTTTGCAAAAGAAGGAACAATTGAAGAATAGCAATGACGTATACGAATCCGACAGAATATTTGCAGAGCTTGATGGCTTGGAATGGCTACAGCGGCAAATAGCAGTCTATGTTTTTGTTGGCCACACAATGAAGAAAGGTGTTAACACAGAGATATGATGCCTTCAACAACTAATAATACGACATTTCCCATTAACAGGTCGCCGCCTTCTTCTTTTTTATGCTGCAAATGTACCATAAAGCCAGCTGACTATTACATCTTCACAGGGAATCTGAAAGCTCCACGCGAGATGAGACCACTATGCGACACATGCTACAATAATAATAATAATCAACCATACTTGAGGGAGAAGAACACAACAACATGATATTATCACCAGCATCCAGGAAATGGCGAGGCGCATACTATACTTGCAAAATATGCAAACAAAATGCTGACTTCATATGTCCAAGAGGTCTCACCCCAATCTGCATAAATTGCAAAACCCGCTATATTGGAATCTTTGGGTCTAAAGCACTTGAAATCATAATAGAACCTATCTAAAACAACTGATATCATATCGGGCCCGTCGGGACGGATAAAAATTCATTTGAATCCAAAAAATATAATTTCACCATTTATTGTTGGAAGTATCCAGGTTATGTTTCCTGAGAAAAACGTTCAAAAATTGAGAATACTACAATATAGCTGTCAAAGCCGTGTATCAAGGCTATGTGCAGTTAACCACACCACACCTATGTATCTACTCCTTTCTATTACTTTTTTTCAAAGTAGACGAGGCTAAAAAGTCTATGATTGATCCATACTATCTAACTAAAGGTAAAAAAGTACGGATTGATTTAGAAAAATGATAAATGACAAATAATACAACTACTAAAAATAAGCATCGAAAATTACTAATTTGTATATATACAAATGAAGCCAGAAATGAGTTTGCTATTGGCTTAAAGGAAGATGAGATTTTTAGAGCAAGGACAAAAGTGGATGAGTTTTACACACGATTTGTTGATGTGTTTGATGAGATGGAAGTGGATGAAAAGGAAATAGATTGGAACCAGAAATTGAAGAAATGGATTGCTTCTGCAATGGGAAATGAAGCGATATTTACTGAGGTAGATCTGAGTGGATAGAATGAAGTAGGAGA
>JBQGBZ010000311.1:0-6752 GCA_052038215.1 Nitrososphaera sp. | reverse complement strand
GGGTGGGATTTGAACACCACTTATTTTTGATACAAAACTTGCTGGACGACAAAATAGAACATAACGAATTAGCTGCCGTCGTGGGTTCAAATCATCCCACCCGGTCCACTTCTTTTATTCTGGTAATATGCGGCATTGTCTTGGGGTTGGTTTCAACGATTGTAATCACAACACCTGGTAATAATGAATAGAGCTCATTTTTGTAGCTGTATAGAAACTTACCAAAATATTGAGCAGCGGCAAAACTGCTACGTATTCTCACTTTGATATTGGGTATAGTCCTCTGTTCATAATCATTTGCTGGGCCTCTCCTGCAGCTTCTATGTTAGTTTCCTCCTATCTCTCAATTATCCTACTCAACCTCTCCTCCGTCTCCTCCCTTCTTCTCTGCGCTAATCCTTGTCCATCGTCATTATCACCTTCATTGTCATCACCATCGTCATTATCACCTTCATTGTCATCACCATCGTCATTATCTTCCTCTCCTCCACCTTCTGTTGTTTCAGCTGCTTGTGGTATTTCTTCTGCTAATGCTAATTCTGGTGCTACTATAAGCTCAAAGGAATCAAATACCTGTGCTACTGCTGGTGACAGCAGTGTTAGCGCTAAACTGTCAGATGCTGTTGTAGTTGTTGTTTCTGATGTTACAGCGTTTGTATTAATATTACCTTCGTAAAAGACAGTATATCCCTTTGTTGTCCCCAAGTTGGGTGCTGTCTGATTTGAAGCAGTTGAAATGAGATAACCTCTTCTCATTTCATTGGGAGCAGAAGCAGTATTGTATGTCATTTCTACAAGCTTTGCTGGCACTGTTGCAGTTGTTTGATTTGTCTGTGAATTTGTAAGATTTAATGTCACATCAGAACGATTCACGATTTGTATGCCCCCATAACCAACTTCTTGAAGCTTCTGTAGATGGTATAATAGAATATTGTCAGTTGTCAAATTGTTGACAGTAGTGTTATTAGACACTATTCTAGTGTCCAGGTCAGGATATCGGACGATGTGTATTATTTCTTCTTGAGGTCCTTGGCAGCTACTGGTGTTGACGGTGCTAATGCTGTTTATGGTGTCACTAACATTGGAAAGTATTGCTCCTTGTTGTTCCTTAGTACAGAGCTGGGCTAGTATTCCATAGCCTAGCCTTATTTCATCCTCCAATCTAGGGCCTGTATTATTCGTATCTTGAATTATCCATCCATCTGGTACCTGTATCGTGAAGCCATCACTTGTGCTTTGAAAAGTTGTTGATGTTGCTGTTATCCCATTATCAATTTCTCCAGATTGGCTAGTCAGTTGTTGCGCATCAATTACCGTAATATTGGAAACCACAAGAATGACAGCTACAGCCGCTGTTAGAGCTTTAGTCATCACTGGTAAAGCAGATAACGGTAATCGATTTACCATAATACCTACTATTTGATACAGGTTTCAAATCAAAATAAGGCTTACAGTCCATTATTTAATAAAAATATTCTCATAAAGTGATAGCAAGAGTCTTGCATAATCCTATGCTCCTATCGCTAAGGAGCTTGTTGTAATGAATTCAAAATACAAGATTGGAAACGCCTGCAGCAGCAATGAGGGTATCCATGACAAAGCTTCAGTAATGGGTAGAACAATACATTATCATTAGGATGATCTTCCATTGATGGAAGAAGACAATAGAATAATAAGAATTTCGCAGCGCTTTACACAACTTAGAAATTTGATGAAATGTTTAGTAATGCAAACCAAACATGGAAGCAAAGGATGATGTGAGCAAATCCAAGCAAATCCAACAGTTAGGTTCCATTATTCAATAGCTCTGCTCGAGTAAAAATCATAGAGCGAATAAGAAAACTACTATTGTCACTGAGGTCGTGGGTTCAAATCCCACCCAGTCCATCTTTATCAATCTGGTAGACTACGGCATTGAATTGAGATTGTTTTCGGTTATTGTCGAATAAGTATTAGCAATGAGCACCTGTGATGTATACTTGCTTTATTAGAGTGTCCCTCGCGTACCCTAATAATGGCTGTAATACACGAGAACTTGTCCTTTACCATCTTGGTTATGGCTGCAATGTCATTGCTCACATTTGGTACTACCACACAGAATGCAAGTGCAACTACCTCTGAAATTCGTATGCTAGCCGACCTCAGCCCGCCTCCAAGTGGAGTAGGTATGGGAGCTGCTGCTGACGGAAGGGCTGATTATAGAGAAAGAGATGGCTCCATGAGGCTTAATGTGGAAGTTGAAGATGTAACTCCTAATACTACTTTTACCATTGAAGTATCTGGAAATGCTCTAGGAACAATTACAACAAATGGCTTTGGAATAGCAGAATTAGAACTAAACACCAATGACGGTCAGGTTGTTCCAAAGGTATCGAGAGGAGATGTGGTTCAAATCTTCCAAGGAACACAGCTAGTGCTGAGTGGTAGTTTCAACGAAGAAGTTGATGATGACACTATAGTAACTAATCAAGCTCCTATTGCACCTGCACAGAATGCTTCATTGCAAGCAGTAGATAACTCCACTGGAACTATTACCACAGTTATTACAATCCCTCAAGATGCGGACGACCTTGGCTCTGGAGCTTATAGTCCGAATCCGGCATCGGTAAGCGGCGACTCGACAGTGACTTGGAACAACATTGATAGTACACCGCATACTGCTACAGCAGACGACGGCTCTTTTGATACAGGAATCATCAACGGTGGGTCTTCGGGCAGTGCATTGATAAACACAAGCACTGAAATGAGTACAATACCTTATCATTGTAACGTGCATCCGGAGATGAGAGGAACATTGCAGATTATTCCTTCTTTTCCATCCACGGTTCCATCTGACAATAGCACATTGCAAGATACATCTGCAACTGTTACAAGCAGCAGTGGTAACACCCCTACAAACAGTATCAGCAGCACTAATGATACCACGATTCAGAATCTCCAACAACAAATAGTTTCTTTGCAGCAGACAGTAGACACACTTCAGCAGACACTGATGTCTTTGCAGCAAGCAGCATCACAGGGTGGAAATGTCTCCATCCCCTCTGGTAACAAAACCAGTAATACTGCCGAAACATCAACATCCTTACAAGAGGACCTACCACAACAACCAGCACTATCATCACCAATCTTATCACCACAACAAATGCCACAATCACAACAACAGCAGGGACAGCAGCAACAAAATCAAGCAGTTTCGATAGTTCCAGGTTCTTCAACACTAGCCGAAAATACATTTCAACCTAGCCCAGTTCAAGTCAGTATTGGTGATACGGTAACATGGATAAATGACGACTCACAACCACACACCATAACATCAGGAGTAAGTGGTCAGCCAGATGGTAGGTTTGACTCATCGCCAAACTTTAACCCGCTACTAGCTTCAGGACAGACTTTTGAGCATACCTTTACAGAAGCAGGTGATTATCCTTACTTCTGTCAACTGCATCCAAACATGGTTGGAATAGTCAGCGTGGTAAGTTGATTTTTTTGTTCCAGAATACCGAAATCATGATTAACATCTAACCGATGGACTGAGTGGGATTTGAACAACACCCTTCCAATTAATGTCACTTACGATAGGCAACCTTCGACTGTGGAAAGATATTGAGGTCGTGGGTTCAAATCAATCCACCCAGTCCACTTCTCTCTGCGCGGGAATTACGGCATTAGATTGAGCTCATTTTTGGTAGTTGTCGGACAAATCCAGCGACACTAGCCTTTCTTACCCTTTTAGGCAAATAGCTTACTCAGCTTGCCATTGTGCTGTGCTAGTGCGGAAATTTCTCCACGCCTTCCAATCGCTTTGCCCATTCGGTATACCATTTCTAAGGCAATCAGGGTTGGAACAAAGCCGACTGCCAGAAACATTGCTGCTTCACCAAAATTCATAACTTAATACTAGCCTGGGAGCACATTAACAGTACTAGAAGGTTTTTGCAATTAGTCATAATTGATTTGTCATAGTAAAAGCAGCTGCTGACTTGTTACAGAAAGATGACCAACCAAAGATTGTGAGTTCAAATCATCCCACCCAGTCCACCTTTATCAATCTGGTAGAATGCGGCATTGATCTGAGTTCATTTTCCCAGCAACTAGTGTGAAATGAAATAATAGCCAAAGGTACAAAAATGGTTAGAAGTAAATCAGTGAGCTAATATTTTATAACTTGCATACCACAAGTCTGCGTGTTGTCTGAATCGACTCTTGAAATACGCACGCTGAAAAATGTGAATTTGAGGAGCGGCATACTACTCGACGGTTTTCCAAGCGTCGGGCTCTCAAACACCATCGCGTCTGAGTGTCTGGTACATTCGCTTAAGACCGAGCTTGTCGGGATAATAGACTCGCCAGTATTCCCTCCGCTTTCAGTCATACGCGACGCGATGCCGACCTTCCCTGCACGAGTATATGCAAACGAAGAGCTCAAGCTCGGGATGTTCGTGTCAGAGCTACGCCTGAGCCCATTAATGTTCCGGCCAGTAGCAAACCTAATGCTAGAGTGGGCGCTCAATAGCAACTGTGACCTAATAGTCAGTGCTTCTGGGCTTCAATACGAGGAAGAAAATACTTCGAATATATCCAAGCCTGAAGTGTACGCGGTTGGAAGTACGCCGGGAGCCCTGAAGATTGCCACGGATGCCGGCATCCCATTCATGACCAACGGCTCTGTAGCGGGCATTCCTGCGATACTTTTGAACGAAGGATCGTGGCGAAACTATAACGTAATAGTTCTTCTGGTAAAGGTGTTACGCGACGCGCCAGATTTCAGAGCTGGTGCTGCCATTGCAGAGGCTCTAGCAAGGCTTGCTCCGGGGGCCACATGCGATGTATCCGCATTGTTGAAACAGGCAGAAGTGATGGAAGCAACACTGAAAAAGCTGAGAAGTGAGCAGGTTCAGCATACTACAGAGGAGCACATATACGGCTGAAGTCAGGGCAGTTCCACGTACAGAGTATGAACGGCTGAATGTGCTGCGGTCGTGGATTCAAATCATCCCCCCGATCCATTACTTTTAATCTGGTAAACTACTGCATTATTTTGAGCTTGATTTTAATAATCTTCGGACAAAATCCATATTATTATTCTAGGTTCCACAAACCACCTATTTTATGACTCCTTTGCTGGGGTTCCATAGATGATTAAATCTTATTATTCTCATGCATAGCAAAATGAACTTTCTAGCACATTGGCAAACAAAACTATAAAAACACTTTTTGATATTGATAGTGAAAAAAAGAAGATGATGACAACAAAGTACCTCCTTGCCAGTCAATTCTGCTATTTGTTAATTGATTCAACTTTTCCTAGCATAATCCTTTAAGCCTGTAAAGTCAACTGCAACTACAGGTTCGTTTCCAACTACCCACGCATTATGACCAGGGGGAATTACTGCAGTATCTCCAGGACCAAATTCTTCTTCTGTTCCATCGTCCATTACGACCTTCAATTTTCCTGATATGAAGTATTGAGTATGCGGAGCTTGACAGCTATTCGTTTTAACTATTGGCTTAACACATTTTTCCCAACTCCAGCCTGGCTCTAAAATGCCTCGTCCTATCGTAACATCACCAAGGTTGGCAAGCTCGATTTTTCCTTTTTCAAACGTTCGTGTCTCATCTGGTGAAGAATCCAAACTCTTTTTCTGAATTTTTGTCGTCATTTTGTTGAATTAGATAGATAAAGTTTAATTATAAATATTGCTAGCAGTCGCGAATCTGGCATATTTTGGGTTACTTATCTCAAATGCTGTACATAGTTGTACTCATTTATGACAGTAAGGAGCAGCAACTGCTTAGGGTTTGCTGCGGTCGCGGGTTCAAATCCCGCTCCTGTCTGCTTCTTTCTGTGATGAAACTACGACGTTGTTTTGAGCTCGATTTTAACAATTGTCAGACAAATTCATCAGCAATGCGCGGTGGCGGCTGCTGGCAGCAACATTCTTCCATGCACATCAAGACGTAGTTATACTAGTATCTGCTATTATTGTACATCTGTAGAGGGTAATAACTAACCAATAACCATTTCTTACTCTAACTAGCTATGCCTTGCAAAAAACTCCATCACTTTTGAGCTAAACATGTTGGTGAACTTGACACCATCATGACTTACATTAGGGATAACAATCTGCTCTGTATTATTTGACATATTCTCAGAAAGTATATCTGATATTCTATGAAAGAACTTAGGACTGAGTTCTCCCTTTACTAGAAGTGTAGGAATTGCCATCCCTTTGACATCTTCAACGCTAAAGGATGGGGGCTGCGCATATTCCAACTCTCCTTCAAGGCTTCTTGCGTTATCCATGAGGAGTCGCTTGTCTTCCTCTGAAAGCTGTTCAAAAAAGTTCTCTATATCCATAATTCTATTTATGAAAATTTGAGCTGCTTTTTTGAAATCTCCTCTTTTGAATGCATCTTCAGTTGGACTTTGGACACTAGTTCGGAAAGTCTGAAGCAATTCTGTATCATCTTTAATAGAGCTTCTTGCAAGGAATTGCATGATTGGAGGTTCATTAAGTACCATTGTCTTGGCTAATTCTGGATTCTTTGATGCACAGTATAATGCAGTATAAGCGCCATATGAAGCACCCACCAAGTGTGCTGGTGCAAGGTCTAGTTTTCTTATCAGTTCAGCCAAATCTTTAGCATTGTCCTCGATAGTGTTATCTTGAGTAACATTGCCAATCCATTTGTTAGGATAAGCAAACCTTCTACTGTATGAAATGGCATGATATTTTTTTGAAAAAGAATCA
>JBQGBZ010000310.1:0-12777 GCA_052038215.1 Nitrososphaera sp. | reverse complement strand
TTCAAATCGGTCTATTGCCTCTGGTCTATCTATAGACCCTAGGTATCTCATGAGGTTCTGGGTTAGTATTTCTACTGCATAACCCGGGTAGTCGATGACTCTTGCTCTGGCCTTGCCTCGGATTCCCTGTCTGCTATGTCTACAAGGAAGTAGACGACAGAATTTTTCTTGAGCGATCGAATCTTTGTACCTTCCCTGTTACTGACTGCAAAGAATTTTTGTTCTTGGTTACCATGTTCTAATCGATTTAAGAGAGTCTATTATTGTTACTTGTATAGATAGACACAAACTAGCAAAGAATAATGTTGGCAGGTTCTATAGTACCTATGCGTCCACAATATGGACAAAATTTCGGAATGGTCTTATGAACTGAAATGCTAATTATCTGAAACTTTGTCTTACATTCATTGCATGAAAAGGTCGCAGCTAGCAATTTTAGTCAGGATTTCTTAGCACAATTTGCTTTTGAAGGTGCTGTCGTTAACTTTCTTCTTCTTCTTTCTCCTTCTTTGCATCTGATTCCGTAGGCTCAGTCAGCCTGAATCGACTTCCAACCTTTATGATGAATGGTCCTATAAATGTCGTTACTATTGTTACCACACCAAGCAGTGGCAGAATGAAAGGAGTAATGGCATTTACATCCTGTCCTCCCTTGGCAACGATCAATGATACTTCTCCTTTTGTAGCTGATATTCCGAGGCCTGCTCTAAGAGCAGTTGTACTGTCATATCGCGCTCTTACTAAAATGCCCGTGACTATCAGAAGCTTTGAGGCAAAGGAGGTCAATATGAGAATTATGGCAGGGATTATGAACGCAGGGATCAACGATACATTCATGAGCGCTCCTATTGACACAAAGAATAGCGCTGCAAACATATCTCGTAGGGGAATTGTGATTATCCTTGCCACTGCTGCACTCTTGCTCTCGGCTACAAGTACTCCTGCAAGAAAGGCACCAACTACAACAGACATGCCCAGGCCGTTTGCAAGGAATGACAACCCAAAGGCGATACTGAGGATCGTTATTAGGAGCAGAGCATAATCGTTTGTCTTGCCCACTCTATCGATTATGCGAGGAATGAACTTGCTGCCTATCACGATTACGCTGCCAATGAATCCACCGACTATTCCAAGGACGATGGCGATGTTCAAAATGGACATGTTACCGCCAGTTGCAACAAATGATTGCAAGACACCAAGAGCGCTGATGGCAATTATGTCCTCGACTATCAACATTCCAAGAATAAGAGTAGACGACTTGTCGCGTATTAAGCCTACATCCTCAAGTATCCTGATCGTGATGACAGTGCTTGTAATTGATAATGCCAAGGCAAGAAAGAGAGAATCATAAAAATGGAACCCCAGGCTTTGAGCAATTAAAAATACTATCAATAGTGTTCCTAGTACCTCTGCAAGAGCAGTAGCTATGGATATCTTGCCCACCGATCTGAGTTTGGCTATTGGGAATTCGGTGCCAGTAACAAAGAGTAGCATGATTATGCCTAGCTCTGCAAAGAGATTTAGCGTCTCGAGGCTATTGACAAGGCTGAAAGGAGGGGTGTAGGGTCCAATTATCATTCCGGCAATAATATAACCTATAACCATGGGCTGCTTCAGTTTGTACGTGATTGCAAGCATTATCGCTGCGACTACCATGATTACTGCAATATCTTGAACCACAAAGTCTATTGGATCATTGCCAATTGCAAAGAACTGTGGAAAAACAGTAGTAGTATTTCCTGCACTTGCTGTAGCCGCTGGGAGGTTCACTGCAATTGTTATGTTCAACTTACATAAAAAGACAAAGTGGGACGGAGGGAAGAGGAAGAGGGATGACAAAACTAATTATACAAATACTACTCTACATTCAACCAATCCTGTTGCATTTTAAAATTAGCAAGCGCCGCCTCATCTACCTCGCGTTTGGTGCGGCTACCTTTCTGATCGCCTATTCTGGGGGAGCGGCGTTACCTATGAGTGAACAGGAAGCTGAGACATTGATACGAGAGTTCTCGCGACAGATAGGGAACATTGACCAGAACGGCATATTTCTGAACAATATCCGAATCACCCTGATAATGTTTATACCTGCAGTAGGGTCAGCATTTGGAGCATTCTCTGGTTTTGCCACCGGCTCAATTTTTGGCGCGCTTGCAAGCTCGACTCCCGCGCTAAGAGAGGTCTCGCCCCTTGCCATCTTGACGACGCCATTTGGCATAATGGAAGTGTTCGTATACGGCCTTGCCATGTCAAGGAGCGCAATGCTAATCTATTACCTTCTAAAGAGAATGCCTTGGCGTAAATACCTCGTCCCAACTCTGGTAGAACTGGGTATTGCCACAGGGGTATTATTTACAGCCGCAGTAGTAGAGTGGCAGATGATAGAGCAATTCGGCAGTAGTCTTGAAGAGAGCATGGCCATAGATCCAATGGAATCATGAGGATTCTTACAGGCAGCCCGCTGTGCATGATTGTGCATACTTATTTTAGTAAGATTTATCGATTGACCGAAATTTTTTGTTACAATTTTTAGCTACTTTGACCTGTTATTGCTCTTGCATAGACTGACCGACCATACAATAGAGGGGTTCTTGAGTGCCGAGGCTTATTGGCTGTGAAACACTACAAAGGTACTATTCTCCTGTCACATAATTGTCCCGACAAGTACATATGACAGTCCAGCACGGAGAATATATACCTCTGCAATAGTATAATATGCTTCATTCAAGTAACCAAATCCAAAGGTTCTGGAATCTCAAATAAAAAAGAAAATATAAAAAGAAAAAAATTATTATTGACTTTCTCCACATGCAGGACAGATCTTCTGTGACTTAGTCATCTTTGCGCCGCATTCAACGCAGTATCTAATTAAGCCTTTATCACCGCCCTGCATAATGCCAACAGCCCTATTTTGTATTGATGACATACCCAAAAAATAAGCCCCTTTTGGTATTTAAACTCCGGCTAGAAATTAAGGTATGTTTGCCTCTTTGTTTGATCTACTACCACAACAGACAGGTCGCTGAACTCCTTTCCTTCAAGGTCGACGACCTTGCCTCTGAATGCGGTTTCCTTATCCGTCGTCAGATGCTCAAAGACCCAAACCTTCAGCTTAGTGGTGTCGATTCCACTTTCACGCAAGAATTTTGCAATTTCGGATTGCATAAAATGTCTTGATCTATCTCTTGGCCAAGGCCGAGGTAGCAGTATTACACTTCTACCCTCACTAATTGCCTCTAGCATTTCTCGCTTTTTATCCTCAATGTCATCTGTTATGTGGAAGGTAACAATGAAAGCCTTGTCGGTCGGGACGTGTGCTTTGGCTGCAGCCACTTGGATGGAGCTGATGCCGGGAATGATCTCGACATTGTCGCTTCCAAATATTTCGAGCAGCCTGTCAACAACCTCTGATTCAGAGAAATTGACATCACCTGTAAAAGGTACAGTGCAGTACTCGCCATCCTTCATTTTCGCATAAATATCTTGATAAATGTCCTCTTGCGTCTGCATTGTGACCTGGAATACCTGCTGCTTATTTTTGTCAATAAAACCTTCAATTGTTGATAGTGTATACTTGTAGCCTACTACGTAATGCGACTTGGCAATGGCTTCCTTAGCTACGTCAGTAAGATATTTTGGCGAACCAGGACCGACACCTATAACGAATAGCTTTCTTAGCAATATGTGAACTGTGGGCAGCAGGTTGCCTAATTATACTATTACTTTGCAACAACTATATCATACCCTGCAATGCGTTCTCTTTATCCTTGGGGATCTTGTAGGATAACCTGAGATTTTCCGTTGCAGATATTATATTATATCTCCTGCTTGATAAATAGAGCATCAGACAACATTTTGCAGTACAAGTCTTAAATTTAGATCGATGTTTTTATCAAATTCATAAGTGGTCTCCAATCCATGCGCTGAAACTCAAGTGGATCTTTTACAGGATATTTTACCCATCCCTTCACTATTGAGAACTTGAAAACCTTGGCTTTGTAGCCTGTGTTAATCTTCACCTTAAGAAGACTTCCCCAATCCTTTTCCTCTGATAAGACGTCCAGAATTTGACTAAACGGAACCTCGAGGTTATCAGGACTCTTGACGATATCTTTTTTGAGGTGTTCTAGATTGTAACCTTCAGCCGGCCTAAAGACGTTTTCACCTGCTTCAAAACGCTTTAGTTGTCTAATGGAATGGGTTTCATGCATTTTATAAGTCATCTCCGTCTTTGTGATAAAGGCTAGACGCTTGTCCGTAACTATTAGCATGCCTTCTTTTCCGCGCTTGAAAAGTCCTTCATCTCCTCCCCATACCCAGAAGAGGTGACCTTTGATCTCTTCATCCCAGTCAACCAATTGCAAGATACGCAGGCAAATGCTGTATTATAATTTATTGAAGAAAGACCTCACCCACAGGATTGGGTTGACGGCTCTTGTATGGATATTGGTGTGCCTTGTTAAGCAACCTTGACTATCTGAAATTTATGCCAAGGTGGAGCTGGCAATTGAAACCATATGGGATATGAATTCATGCAAACAGCACGCTACTATCTGTTATATTCCATATCTTTCGTATTATATTGCTTAACCGCACCGTTTCGTTTGTCATTACGATCACCCTCTGAAAAATCCGCTAAAACTACGAAGAAGAAGACAGACATCATAGTGGCTATTGCAGCTATAGCCACAATAGCTGCTGCAGCCATAATAATACAGTTTTTTGTCCTTCAACAACACCAACAGAACCCAGAAGCGCCCAATGTGAAGTTTATGACATTTGAAGTAGATAAACAAGAAATAACAGTTGGAGAAAGCACCACTATTTTGATCAATGTGCAAAGTTCTGAAGATATTGTAATTGATAACGCCAAAGTAGTGGTGACAATTGAGACATCGGGCTATGAGCCATTTCTATCAATAAACAACAGTCCTATACAATTGCCAGTATTTCTCGGCAAAGACGCAAGGACAGGTGAAGTGAAAGTTTCTATAACTGCTACAGCGTCTCCTGCTAAAGAAGCAGTGTATCTGGTAAAGGGGATAGTTTTTGTGAATGATGCTCAAACAGACATCAAAGAATTTCCTCTAACCGTACGTCAGTAAAATAATAAGCACGAACTATATGCCTATCTTTCTCATGTTACGCCACATGGATGGATGTATTACTTTGACAATGATGACATGTGCATCTTAATTCATTTGGTGGCTAGGCAAAAATTTTCATGATTGTCAATTCTTGAAGTTTGGCTTTCAAGTTCCCATTAGACGGAATTTTTGCTGTCCGGAAATTTTATGATATTCGCAATGTCCTCAAAAAAGGCGTCGAGAGAGGGATTTGAACCCTTGTTCGTTAAGTGAAGATTCATTCCTTTCATATGAATTAAAGAATCAGTGCAGCGGACAGCTTTAAGGGTTCTTAAATTAAGAAAAAATAAGTTTTTCATATTACTGCTAAATTTGTCAGCCAATTGTTAAAACCAAGTTCAATCTAATGTCGTAGATAACCTGATTGATAAAAATGGACCTGATGAGATTTGGAGCCACGACCTCAGCTAATTAATATTTTTCCTGCAAGTCTCCCAGTCCTATCCAAAGAACTGAGCTTTTAGAAAAGTGACTAAATATTCGGGATTATATTGCCTGTGCTGGCATCCACATAATAAGAAGAGGATCTTTGCACACTTGCAGTGATGATCTATTAGGTAATTATGCGATATAAATGCAGGTAACAATATTATCTGCACAGCAGAGTTTGGCAATAGATATTTGCGTACCTATTAAAACAGTATCCCATATAGAGAATATCATGCTCTAGTCATTCACTAATTTGCTATAGATCATATAGATAAGGGTTAAAACTTGCCGTAAAGAGCTAATCTTGGTGAAAGCTCAGCCTGTCTGGTTGTGGACTGAAAAAGATACTATGCAGTAGCATTATGTCTGTAGTGGATAATAGTTGCTACTCAATGCAGCACTGCGTTTCCCAGACAATTTTGCCTTTGCGCCCTCATATACGATATCAGGTGACCATCAGAATTGGAATCCTCTTATGAGGAAAAAGGTAATCGTATGCTGTCAATATTAGAAGATGATATAAATTACTGCCTTGATGTGTTAAGGTTAGATAACCATCGTGACGGAGAGATCAAAACAAAGGTTAAGAAATTATTACATGCCCAAGATACAGCGTTCTTTAGTACATATCACAAGCGTCTACTTGCATTAAAAGTAATAGCAGATTTTGTTACCGTTACCTCTAATGCTCTCAGTCGATCTCAGTTATATGACTTTCTCACGCTATCTACAGCTGCTCTATCATCAGAAGAAATGAAAGAGTACAAAATGCTACAAGAAACAACAAATGATATGATTTTTAAGATATATGGAGACCTCATAGAAAATTATCAAATTGCAAACGATACTCTGAGACTTAATTATCCACAGATTATAGTTGATGTCATTGCTGTTCTCAGCAGAGGAATTGACATGAGCGGCAAAGAGGTATCAGTTTATAGAGTATATAATTACTATCTTTCGCGAAAATCACAACCAATAAGCAATATCACAAGTCTACATATTTCTAATATAACGTCTGATGCAGGCAAAAATAGAGCAGACTATGATATCCGCAATAATAATCTCGTCCAAACTCTTGTTAGAATCACAGGTAGAAATGACAAAGAGATTAGGGAGTCTTTGACTAGGTTAAACAATTTAGATATGGAGAGGATAAGAAACCTTTGTGTCAACTACCCCAAGATAGACAAGTACTGTAGACTTGTGGCATCGGATAGAAAATGTTTCATCGATGAGATTGAAAGAGAGCATGAGGGCAACAAGCTTACGAAATACCAGCTCCATATTGCTATTGTGTCCATAAAGAAAGTTCGTAACTATATTGAAAACGTGCTTGACAGAAAGTTTGTTCCCCATAGTTCACATCATATCAATCATACCAAGCATAATCTGGAATATGGATATCAGGTTATGGGCCTGATTGGAAGTATTAAGAGAAGAGAAAAAGAAGAAAGTGGTAACAAGAGAAGAATATAGGCATCAACAAATTGATGATCAAGATATTACATTGGCACTGTTAGGTTTGTCTTAGACTTATCAAAAATTTTTGCTTAAAAATAATGCCTCCCCCCACACAAATGGACCTGGCGGAATGATTTGAACCACGAGTTCAGCAAAGTCATCATCCAGTCTTATATGCAGAAGATGAAAAGCTCGTCAGGTTCTGCCTAGTATACTTCCGACGAGTTGCGAACAGGATGAGATTACTGTTAACCTTGGCTCCTATAGGGAGCGTAACAATATATTTCGTATAGGTGAGACATGATAAATTCACTCATACTCTTTATCTTTTTTCCTGATCATCTTTGTAATTTTGGGTATCCTAGATACCCCAACAGCAAATCCTGTCGCAACAACTGCTAAAAAATAGTATTCGTAGCCAATAGCCATTCCAATTGATGCGGCAAACCATATAGCAGCGGCTGTAGTCAGGTTTGTAACTCTCTCATCTGTCTCGCTCTTTAAGATTACACCAGCGCCAAGAAAGCCGATACCAGAAACTATTTGCGCCGCAATTCTAGATGTAGAGTTAGGATCCACGACTGAAGAGAGGAATGTGAATATCGCCGTACCGCCAATAACAAGACATTGGGTACTGATCCCTGCAGGCTTTCCCTTTGACTCTCTTTCTACACCAATGGCAAAGCCTGCAGCTAGTGCAATGCCAATATCAACTAAAAATCGTAGTTCATATCCTGTAGGGATGCTTTCAAGAACCAATCAAGCCTTTGACCAACTTCAGATATTAAAATATGGCAGTAACCAATACTACAGTGTTTGTAATAAAAAGAAATAGATTTAATTCTTTAGTGATAAGTGTTTGAATTATTACCTTTGTCATCATTGCTTAATCTGATGAGTCTTATCATTTATGCTTAGTTAATTGATGGGATAATCTAGAAATAGTTTTGCTAAAGAGGCTATCTGGTAAATGAGAGGATGCGTTATTGTGATTGCTGCTGAATTTGTCCGCTAATTGTCAAAATCAATCTCAAATTAATACCGTAGTTTAATACCCGGAAAAAGTGAAACAGGGGGATGATTTGAACCCTCGACCTTAGCAGCAATGCTAAGAAGCTTAATGAGCCTTCCTTTCTGTCCCGATTAAAGGGAAAGGAAGAAGATGAAGCCATCAAGCTTTGATATCACTTAGCTACAAGCAGACGAGTTGCTCTTGACGGTGGGCGTGAGTGCTTAAGGCTTATGTTATGTATATGCCGCTTTTAAAATAAGCGCCGGGAGAGGGATTTGAACCCTCGGGACCCTTACGGGTCACAAGCTGTCCGATTTGACGAATTCCAGGCTTGCGCCCTCCCGGGCTAGGCGACCCCGGCATCACATATATGCCGACTAGTTAACACATCATTATATTAATTATAGCAAAGACAAAGCTAAAAATTGAGGAACGTTGCTTCAGTTAGTACTTTTGTCTGCTCAGGGGTTATCTGATGATTGCAAGGCTGGAAGTCATGTAGACTGTAACGATTGTATGTGCCACTGTCACATTCCTGGCACAATTGAAAACCTTGCAAAGAATATTGCCAAGCTAGATCGCAAGCGGCCAGGCATTGGCGAAACGCTTTAAATGCTCTCACAATTCATCTGCATTTTCGTTTTCAAGTTTATCTAGGTCAACTTCTGATGGTATCGGAACGTTAGTCGACTGCTCGCCCTTTGACCTCCATGCCTTTGGATAGGTGTTGGGTTTCATGATTATGCGTTTCATGACAAACGCTATACCGCGAATGTTCTGCTCGATCTCTTCTTTTGTCATTGCCGTCTGTGCCAGCCCTACTATTTCACCTTTTAGAGTATATACGCCTACAAGCTCTCCCTTACGTAGGTCTTTTGGCACTGCTATTACACCTGGCACTGCAAGCGGTGCACCATGGCATAGGGCATCAACCGCTGTGTCGCGTATTGTGATGGCCCGTATTGCCTCCAGGCAGTGCTCTATTGGTAGGATTAGCCTACGCAACTTTTCCTCATCCCTTTTTTCCTTATAACGCTGGTAAGCGTCAGCAATATCGTGCAGGCGTACGAGACCTTCCTTCTGTTCTGATAGGTTGCTTACCCTTGTCCTGCGTAGCTCTACCATCGTGGCTCCAGACGATATCACCTCGCCAATATCATAGATTATCTTTCGAATGTATGTGCCCGCCTGGCACAGGATGCGCATAAGCACAAGCCTGTCATAATTTTCAAGATAGTCAAATTCATATACACTTCTCACGCGGGTCACACGTCGGACAGATGAGCGCTGAGGCGGCCGCTGATATATCTCGCCTGTAAATTCCTGCATCACTCTTATTACCTTATCTGGTGAAACATGTGAATGTAGGCGCGCAAGCGCATAGTACTCTTTTGGTCCTAACAGCAGCACAGACAGTGCCTTGGTGCCTTCTCCCAATCCAATTGGCAGAAGACCTGTTGCGCCTGGGTCAAGTGTACCACTGTGGCCTGCCTTTTCTATCTCCAATATACGCTTCATCCATGCTACAACTTCGTGGCTTGTAGGGCCAGCTGGTTTGTCCGTAAGTACTAGTCCATAATACAGCAGCGATTCAATCGGTCTTTTATCAGGGTAATGGCCGTAGTTGTCGTTGGTAATGTCATCGTCAATCTTGGTAAGGTTCTCCAACTGTGGCAGCGCAATCAAGGTGATACTACACCTATGTGCCGTTTAACTATTAATTTGGATATCTCTCCAAGGGAGTCAAGGGATAGCCAATCTGTGTTAAGAACATAGTCAAAAACGGTCAGGTCCTCTCCAAACCAAAAGCCATACAGCCTGTGATAGATCTTTTTATTCTCCTCATCCCTCAGCTTGGTTATCTCTTTTGCCTCCTCAAAACTTATACAATCGCGGTTGGCCATCCTCTTGGCGCGGTTTTCTGATGATCCTCGAAGCCAAAACTTGATGATGGTTATTGGTTCCTCTGATACAAGCCAAGGCAGTGTGTAGCTTGTAATTACTGCCCCTCCCTTCTTTACTATCTCAATAAGCTTCTCATCTACTTTTTTGTCAAAGGAGGAATCTGATTTGCGTTCCTCCATGAATTTTTTTGCTTCCCTAGTGTCCCACCAGTCATCTCTTTTTACAGAGTATCCTTTGTCTTGAGCAAGCATCTTTAATATGTCTCCTCCATTATACATCGCAATGTCAAATTCTTCTGCAAGCTTGCAAGCTATGGTAGTCTTGCCTACCGCAGGCCAGCCCGAAATTATAATACTAAATAAAATATTGGCAACCATCTTATCCTGTTATGCTTGGCATGCTTGTCTTGGTCACCTTGTTTATTAATCCACTGAATGCAAATGAGGTTAACAGGAACCAGCCCCACAAGTAAACCTGTCCGGGTACTCTGCAGGGACCAGTAAGGGTAGTGGTTCCTCCATCAGGATCCATTATAGGTTGACCATTTCCATCCAATTTTGGTTGGGTATCCGTTTGCACATTTGTATCGCTACATGTTATCCATGGAATGTATATCGGTGATAGAGAAACAGTTGCACCAAATATCGCAGGGAACACGAAGATCCAGATGAGAAAGGACGGTATCATATAGATAAACATAGGACGCATCTGCTGTTGTTGCATTTCAAGGGCCATCTTGTTGACGTAGGCTTGTTTCTTTTTTAGTTCTTCGATTCTTGGTTTATCTTGCTTTTTAATCGCGTCAGTATATTGCTTTCGCCATTCATTTGTTTCCTTCATGACTCTGTTCATCCTTTCAATGTCCGTGGTCTTTTTTCGAAGCATCGCAAATGCAAAATTCAAGCCCACTGATATCAATAGCGCAAGAATCATGGCACTTACTATATCTGGAAATATCGGATGTGTGGTATATTGAGGCGATAAAGGCCATTGCATTAACAGATCCTGGAGCAAATTCAACTTCCATCTCCTAGCAGTATCTTTGCTATATTTGCTGCTGCTTCGTCAATATGGCCATCATTGTTCATGATTATGGCAAAAGGCGCACCTGTCAGAATAGAGCAAGACGCCACCATGACCCTTGAGATATCAAGCTCCTTTTGGATATTTTCTGCAGAAACAATGTCTCGTTGGCGAGTTTGATCAGACTTGCGTCTTTCTGCTATCTCGCGTGGATCTGCAGCAACCATGACCATATTTGTCGGCTTCATTATGTTTAATAGTCTAATTGGAAGACCAGGATAGTATCCCTCATCTGTGTTGACAAAAAGATGAGTGTCAACGATCACTATGTCGTCATTCATTTCTGTGATTCGCTGAGCAGCCAAATCTTGCAGGCGCCTTTGATCTTCTACCGCCAACTTGCGTAACTCATCACGGTTCTTGAGGCCTACCTTTTTAGCTTCTTCAAACATAATTGTGCCAAAAACTACGACTGTAGTCTTACGCTTCTGATTTAGCATCTCGGCTGCGCGGGTAATGAGGGTAGTCTTTCCCACACCAGGAATCCCAACAACTATCGCACGTTTATTTTCTGCCAATTAGAGCCGCCAAACTGGGCATGTAGGTATCGACCTGCTCCTTGACCAGCGTCTGGTAGTAACTTACCATGATACTGACCATTAGCAGAATACCAGTTCCTGTTCCAAAGACACCTAATACATCAGAAACGCCAGCAAGAGTACCAATGATCATACCGGATAGGAGGGTAAGCGCAGGGATGTATTTATTGAGAAGGCCTTCTACGGATCCTTCGGATCGTCTAAAGCCGGGGACCTGCACATCTGCATCAAGAAGGTTGCGAGCTGCAGTTTTTGCAGAAAGACCGCCAAGCTCTACCCATAGTCTAGAGAATACTGTGACTATTCCTGCCATAAATATTACATATACTACAGCCCTTAGAGGATCGGCTGCTGCGGCCTCCAGACCTCTAGGGGGGGTAATATAGTACAGGACGCCGCCTGTGGGAGTTGCTTGACCTCCTCCTCCTTGAGCAGTACTAGGATCAAACGTTGCGATCCAGTTGAATGCAGGGTTGGTGTTATTTGGATTGTAGTTGGCCCAAAGCATCTGCCCCATAAATACAGCATTGGCTAGAAGTGCAGATGCCAGTATTACTGGTATAACTGAAGTGTAAAGCAGCTTGATCGGGTATACTGCAGTAAAGCCCCTATACTTTGTTGACACTATTGGAACATCCACATGTATACCTTCAATATACACGAGTACCAGTATAATTGCTATTGTCAGGGCCAGTACAAACAAGCTTGGCAACTGGCCGGTACGAAAGATCGCATCAGCTCCATGCCCCTCATAAATTGCGGATATTGTGAATGGAACTACACCTAGCGGTCCGTCGTCTGCTGGGACTGGACTGAATATACTCCACAGTATCGTTTGTGCGATGCCTGCCATGATGAACAGACTTAGGCCCGAGCCGACACCCCATCCCTTCTGTACCATCTCGTCCATTAACATGACGTGTAGACTAGCAAATATGAGCTGGGCCATTACTACATAGATGGCGTACGGGGCATTATCTGCAGTTAGCGGTCCATATACACTAGCCCCATATAGCGCGCCTTCTGCTACAATCACTATAATAGTGACTATCTTTGTCGCTGAAGTAAAGAGCGATCTATCATCAGGGTTCTTAAAATCCAGTTTGATCAAACCAGATCCCTTTAACAATTGCATAAGCAACCCTGCTGTGACTATGGGTCCAATTCCGAGTTCCATGAGTGTTCCTTGTTGAGCGGC
>JBQGBZ010000309.1:0-2356 GCA_052038215.1 Nitrososphaera sp. | reverse complement strand
ATCCTGGCTTGTGCCCACAAAGTTGGATTGCGCAGTATCGTCACCTACCAAATCAGCGTCGTTTACCTGTGTTATCTCGTTAAGTGCATTAACCGGACCGAAATTAGTACAGAGTGCAAGATTATCACCGGTGTTTTCTTCGTCACAACCATTTGTCGCATCCAGGTTTTGAGTGGATTGAATGTCGTTAGATTGGACAACTGTTCGCACAAGTACGCTGCTAGCTGGAGCTTGGGCTATATTGTCCTGGGATATTGGTCCAACAAAGTTCTGAAGCAGAGTATTTTGACATAGTGCTACATCGAGTCCATCACCTGACTCATCACATGTATTTAGCAATCCTACGTTTTGATCAACTGATGCATCGTTGAGTTGAGCAGATGATACATCGCCAGCCAAAATGGCTACATTACCCTGTCCTATAGTAGCAATAAAATTAGCATCATCATTAGCGCCGTTGTC
This sequence comes from Nitrososphaera sp., assembly GCA_052038215.1. Lineage (GTDB taxonomy): Archaea > Thermoproteota > Nitrososphaeria > Nitrososphaerales > Nitrososphaeraceae > Nitrososphaera. Next base: position 1,894 of record JBQGBZ010000309.1, on the reverse strand, counting down.
ACAAAAGACAACGTTTCCACCCGTCCCAGTACAATCGTTTTCCGCTATTAGGTCTTGCGAAACAGCAACGTTGTTAGCTTGGTCAGATACGCTGGTATCCAGAGCGTTTACGGTATTGGTCTGCAGTAATGGTCCAAGTACATTATCTAGTGTATCGTTCTGTACACAAAGTGCGTTATTATCTGCAGTACCTGAAATTGTATTTTCGTCACAATCATTCACTAGATCAATGAGCTGAGAAGATACAGCCCGATTGCCTTGGGTTATGACAGTGTCATCCCCGGCATTAGTAACTGAATTAAATTGGGCTATGCCCTCAACGATATTATCTGTATCAACTATATTACATATTGCTTCATTATTGCCAGAGCCTGTTTGATCACAGGTGTTATCTGCTATCAGGACTTGGGTGATACCTGGTAGACCAAGTGTGTCGTCACCATCAATCTGGTTGTCCTGTGAAATAGTAGCATCAGCAGAACCAGTTGCACCATTTCCTTGAGTTACTGGTCCAACAATGTTATCTAACACTTCTATGTTGCAAAATACCACATTATCTCCTGCTTCAGACTCGTTGCAATCATTTTCTACATCAAATTCCTGAGAAGTTGAAAAGACGTTTAACTGATCTGCATTATCGGCATTAAGTACCTCATTTGCCTGTGATAATGAAACAATTGTATTGAAAGGATTGGCTTGGCACAATGCTAAGTTGACTCCTGCGCCACTTCCTGTTTCGTCACAATCGTTTTCTACTCCTGCGACTTGCAAAACCTCAAGGAAGTTACCATGTATCGAATCAGGTGTAGTACCTACTACATCATTGAGTTGATTTACTGGTCCAACGAAATTCTCTACGTCAATAGCGCAGAATGCATCGTTAACGCCACCCCCTACTTCACCACATGTATTGCTCAGGTCGAATACCTGAAGAGTGTGTACACCGTTATCCTCTGCAAAACCAGCGCCAATACCGCTGCTACCACTAACATCATTAACCTGTATTATCTCATCGATTATGTCGTCTGCTTCGATACCACAAAATACATTATTGTCCCCGGTGCCTGCTTCGTTGCATACATTTTGCACACTGTCATCGGTAACGATACTAATTACATTGTCACCAACGGTATTGACATTGGGATCGTTTGTCTGACTTATTACTGGACCAACAGTGTAGTCAGGGTCGCTAACACAGGTAGCAAAGTTATCACCATTGTCAAACTCATCACAGTCATTTAATGCATCTAAATTGATAATTACATCATACAGGTTGGAAGGATCATCTGGATCTTGCGTTCCAGGGTCTAGTGTCCTATCGTGATCTATGATACAGATAGGGCTATTTACACTACCACCTCCAAACTCCTCACAGTCATCGACAAGATTGGTGTTGAATGTGAACGATGAATCAGCATAAGCTGACTGAATTAAAGGCGGAAGTGTGGGTAATTGTAATTGCAATTCAAAAATAGGCTGTGTTTGTGCAAATTCGATCGCAGCGGATTGATCTGTTGTAGGTCTCATTACCATTGTGTTTGCAGACGACACAACTGTGCTCAATAAACTTATCACAAGGATCGACAATAGAGTCTTGGAGAGAAGTTCTCTAATTTTCAATATTTTTGACTAGAAATAGGTGCTATAAAAGTCTTTGATAATCTCATCATAAGATTTTCTAGCTAGTAAATAAAGTTTGTTACCTATCGCCTTATTCTAAAAAGTTTGTATCTAGCCGGAACAGGTGAGAGCCGTTGAAGCTGGGCCTGCTAATAATTAAATAAAAATGCCGGAACTCCAATATTTGAGTAATCATCGATGCAAAAAATAGGAGAATGTGACCATGTAAGGTGACAGGGTTAGCAGGCTAGGAGTAGTTCAACTAATTGACTAT
>JBQGBZ010000308.1:0-1607 GCA_052038215.1 Nitrososphaera sp. | reverse complement strand
ACCGGCACCAACGGCATTTACTCTTATCCCTTTTTCTACGAGAAGTTGTGCAAGCCCGCCAGTGAAGTTAGCGATTGCAGCCTTGGTCGCCGCATACGGGAGCAGGGTCGGATTCGGGTTTGCGGCGTTGATAGAGCTAGTGTTGATTATTGAGCCACCCTTAGGCATGTGTGGCACGACGGCTTTTGAGAGGTAGAATGTCGCATAGATATTCGTCTTGAAGGTGCGGTCAAACTCTTCAGAAGAAATCTCTTCAAGGCTCTCGCGTGTCATCTGAAAAGCAGCATTGTTTACGAGTATGTCAATCTTCCCAAACTCCGAAACAGTGCGCTCGATGAGATACTTGCAGTGCTTCTCTTCTTGAATGTCGCCTGCGAGTGCAATGCACTTGCGTCCTTCTTTCTGGACAATGCGGACGGTCTCTTGAGCGTCTGACTCTTCGTTCAAATATGAGATCAGAATGTCCGCACCTTCACGTGCGAATGCTAGCGCAACGGCCCGCCCGATACCTGGGTCGCCACCAGTAATGAGCGCTGTTTTGCCTTTGAGCTTGCCAGAGCCGCGGTACGAGCTTTCTCCATAATCTGGCTTTGGATTCATCTCTGACTCTAAGCCTGGCACATCTTGCTGTTGTTCGGGAAGTGGAGGCTTTGCACCTTTTTCCATTGGATTTTGTGACATTTCTAGATCACCGATTAGTTAGTTTTCTTTGATTATAAGCCGCTCACTCATACGTTTGCTTGCTCACGATGGCTTCTATACAGCGACGTCGCGCCCAATCTCTGTGAGAGTTCCAACCCGTGCTCCATCTGCAGACATTCTCTATCCTCGCAAGGACGCTATGGTGCAAGCTGGTAGTACATTGCGTTTATGGGGAGATGCTGCATTTAGTTCCAATAAACCTGATAAATCTAATTCTGCACGCTGGCTGATCGATGGCAAAGAAGTCGCACATGGCCTTGACGCCTTCATAACTGCACCAGCACAAGGCCAACATCGTTGTACGTTGATCGTTACTGCGGGGGGCAAGAAGGTAGAAAAAACCCACACATTCAAAACAGTAAATGTGTAAGCACAAGGAAGAGATGCCGAGAAAAAATAAGTTGACATATTTTTCTCAGCACCCTTCTGGCATAGAGAGGTATGACTCCTAGTCACAGGGCTATTCATAGCCACAAAAAGTCCTGATATGGTTCAGTTGCCGGAATTTCAGTTTCGCATTTTTGGACGTCTCTACTCCTTTTTATTGTTTAACCATAATAAAGACCGATATCAGAGTGTCCCAAGGGGGTTTGGTTCCTGCATGTAAGCGGGTTCTATTGCCAGGGCTTTAAAGATACTGTATATATGGATCGTGTTAGTCTGAACGAATTTGGCTCGGATAACATTTGGTGATACTGGAGACAGTGATGTCAGGTCTGCATATTCATCTCTAGCGTACATAATTTTCTATTTTCCCTCTAATGGTGAAAATAACTTTTCAAAAAATTATACTGAAATCTTAAAAATTGTATATGATGAGATGCATTGGATGTTAAGATATCTCTAAAGCATACGCTTTTTTGTAAAATCCATGGCAAATGAATCACTTGTTATTCCACCACATC
>JBQGBZ010000307.1:0-1014 GCA_052038215.1 Nitrososphaera sp. | reverse complement strand
AATAACAGAATCTGTCATAAAGTCGATGTCTATATTTTTGATAGCTTCATTGCCTTTTAGTTGATTTTCAACGATTGGCTTGCAGCTGGTGCAATACATTCCAACAACTTTGAATCTTGCTTTTTGTGTTTGTTGGTTCATACTAGTAACACAGCATTACTTACACGATTCAGCAAAATAAAGAAGAGGAGAGGAAGAAGAAGTGAGACATACACACACAGCAAAAGTCTATCTTAGCGCTCTGCTATTGTTTGCCACTAGTAGCCATACTTGCTGGGATTTGATTCAAACTGGCTCTTGCATGTTGCTGAGCACAAATACACATTTCTTCCGCCGCCAGATTCTGACATGAACTTGGTTTTCTTCTCATCCACCATCATATTGCACACAGGATCTTTGAACATATACACTACATCTGTGAGTGTATTCTTAGATAAAGACTACACTTTGCACCTGTAAGGTTGTATTGCAGAGATATGATTTTACAATTGTAAACCTAGGTTGCTATATAACCATTCACTGAATTACAACCCATGACAACGACGATGATGACTAAAGGACAAGCTGCCAAGGCGCTAGACTACCAAAGAGATATGCATCTAAGAGGCAATGTAGTCTTGGCGATTTAGAATTTACAAAATCAACAAATATACTATGGAGTGTATATATATTGAGAAGTTCTGGTAAATTGACAGAAGGTCAGCTTAATTCTGTGAGGGATTCTGTCTGTCCTCTCCCATTAAGTTACCAGTTCTCCAAAAAATCATGGCCAAATTGTAGCTCCCAGAATTGCGATTGATATGCCGCGGCAGCTGCTGACAGGTTTGGAAGAAGAACTCATCTATTAACCTGCGAACCTGATTTTCTTAGCGCCACATAGAGCACTATGCTTGCACCAACTACTGAAAGACCGGCTATTGCGATACTGGGTGGAAACTGGAACAGCATGGCTATTGATGTGGCAAGCCCAAATCCTGCCAGCACGGGGAACTTGCCTATGCTTATTGGAGTGCG
>JBQGBZ010000306.1:0-1390 GCA_052038215.1 Nitrososphaera sp. | reverse complement strand
GCATTAGACAAAGAACTGTTAGGTTCATTCAAAGATATCAAAAAAGAAGAAGTGAGGGTATGCATAGACAGGAGCTAGTAGCTTCGCTCAAATATACCATGTGCAACTGCAATGCGCCCTTCTTCGAGGTTCCTAAGCAAGTTCTTGACCAGGCCTGACCACTGGGGACCAACTAGAACGTGAAGACCTATTTTAGGGGGACCACTTGTCTGCGCACGCTTTATCATCTGATTGATCCAGTCAATTACGGACTCTGTCTTGTCCTCCCACGCAACTTCTTTGAATCCGACAACCTCTTTTAGCAGTTTGCGCGCTTCCTCTCTCAAGATTAGATGGCTTATCGAGGGATCAGAGGCCCAAGGCACAGGAAAGTGTATAGAAGAAGTAGAGCCATCAATGTTACTATTGTTGCTGCCTTTAAAGACATCATAAATAGCAAGCTTTCCACCTGGCCTAAGAACCCTATGCATTTCCGAGTAGAGCCTTTTCTTGTAAGCGATGTTCATTGAAGCGTGTTGTGTCCATACGACGTCAAAAGTTGCATCTTCAAACGGTATATGGGTAGCATCACCTTGTTGATAAGTGAGCAAGTTGTCAAGTTTGACTCTCTTTGCAAGGGAATCTGCTACACGGCCGTACTCACCTACGAGATCCAATCCTGTCACATGGCATCCAAATCTTGATGCTAGGTAGCGAGACGGACCACCGATCCCAGATCCAACATCTAGCACTTTGAAATTTGGCAACAGATTATTATTAAGAAGAGAAGCAAGATTTGCTGTCGCCTCTCTTCCCCGAGTATGAAATTCGTCTATTGGAGCAAGATCATCCACTGTTAACTGATCGACGTTCTTTCCAGCATTTCTAAGTGCGGTAAGAATTGTGTTTTCCAAGTTGGAACGAGTGTAGTGACTCTCGACGGCGGCTGCTGATGATGACAGCAGTTGATTAATTTCTAATCTCTCTTCCTGTTCTTCTTGCCTTTCTATTTCAATCACTTCTGTTGACATTTTTTCTTGTGTCATAGTATAGGGAATGATGTACAGACGATAAATTAATGACGGGAAGGCGATACCCACATTCTACAAAAATTGGTAGCACATGTGGCATCCAAACTTTGACATGGTTGGATCATTCGTAGCTAGCTTTATTGGAACCTTCTCTGTTAGGAATGTTTGGGTAGTGTAATTGCTTGGATGCCAAAGATGTAAGGATCTTCTGTGAAATAGCATTCAAGGGCCTAGATTATGATTCGTTCACAGATAGGCGAGTTAGCCCATTAGCGATCGGAAGGAAGCTTGGACTAGATGAGAAGACAGTTCGGGTAAGAGTAAAGAAGATGGAGGACGAGGGATTTATCAAGTACTATCAGGCTATGCCCAGTCTGGCA
>JBQGBZ010000305.1:0-2977 GCA_052038215.1 Nitrososphaera sp. | reverse complement strand
CGCAGATATACAGAGTACTAACGTCTTAGGGATCCTTTTGATCCATCAGAGTTCGAACAGACTTTAAAATCCCTTCATCACGCTGACAAAGCAACAGGCCCTGAATTCTTCAAAGATTTGAAAGTGAAGCAAAGTAAGTGGCTAGTATGGAATAACAAATAAAAAATTAATGAAATAGCCTATGTAGAATTCCTCCACAGCTATCCTAGTTTATACCATACTCCTGCTATGTCAGCGTTATTGTATGTATTATAACCAGTGCTTGTAGCAAGCTTATGTGTCTGTCTAGTATTAATGCCATCAAAGCTAGCGTCAGAGGTAGCATAAGCATGACGCTTTACTTGCACCTGGTCTGTACTTGACTGCGTTGAATTCCATTCTACAAGTATTTTGTCATTTGCTGCAAATGTTTGAGATGTAGGTGATTCTAAGGTGAATGTCTGATCGGTAGTTGTGAGCGTTGCTGCATCTACGGTACCAAAGGTGGTGGCTACAGAATCACCAGCTCCTCTTCTAAGTACTACGTTTATAGTTCCTGTCGGATTGCCGGCTCTCCTCAAGATTACACTTACTCTCTTTACTGAATTGCCTATCAATGTAGAAGCTGACGTCATTATCTCTCCACATCTATGATAGCCGCCTGTACCTGAGCGCAAAACAATATAGCTGTTGGTACCAGCTTGGGAATAGATAGCAGTGTATCCGCTACCAAAGCTTACCGTCACAGTGTTTGTATCCTCTGTTATGTTGCCAGCATTATCTGTTGCTCGTGCAGTAATGATAACGCTTCCTTCGCTAGTAACAACATCTGAAGCTGACCAAGTAGACCAATCTCCGCTTCCTCCAGGCCCAGTAGCTGTTGCCAATTTGAATGGGTTTGAACCAACCTTTACTTGCACATTTTGAATTCCACTTCCACCTGATTCATCTGATGCTATTCCTGTGACTTCAATTGTCACTCCAGTAGAAGGTCCTGATATTGTACCACCATCTGCCGGCGTGGCAATATTTACAGAAGGTGAAGTGGTGTCTCCTGGGGGAGGAGAAGCAGTCCCAGGAATCTTAATTATCCTTGCCGTGGAGGGCACTCCTGCGCTATTTAGAACATGAATCATATAGTATCCAGGGGGTGCAATTTTTCCATTTAGCGGTGCTGATACAGTTACATTATTGGATCCTTTGCTCTGTATCTGAAGCCAGATAAACCTAAGCTCGCTATCAAAACCATGGGTAAAGGTAGAGAGTCTTATCAGTGATACCTTCTCAATGCTTGCTGCATCTGGAGTTGGGATATTGATGGTTTCCCCATAATTGCCAACTGCTGGATCGCTTGAAATAGTAGGTCTTGTGGCATTATAATATGAGGGGACGTAATACTCTGATCTGAGTTCCCAGTTAGACTTTGAAATAGAGTTCCCGGTCAACCAAACTCTTCCATCGGGCAGCAAAATACCTGCAGAATGATATAGTTTTGGTACAGTCATCCCGCCAACAACAGTCCAATTTCTGGCTACAGGGTCAAATATCTCTGCGTTGTAATGTGCAGTGGATAATTCATTCTGAACATTGGTGCCTCCAAAACATATTAACTTTCCGTCAGGGAGGTAGACAGCGGGTGCATGCCTTCTTCCAAAATTACAAGAGGCTATTGATTGAAAGCTAAACGTAGTAAAATTAGTTCCAGAATTAGGCGTCAAGAGTTGGACAACAGTTGTTGCAGTACTTGCAGTAGTATCGCTTCCGCCCCAAACAAGAAGTTGTCCGGCCTCAGAGGCATTATTGTTCAGTGGTAGTAGTGTCATATTTCCATAACTTCTGCCAATTGCAAGGATGCCAGCGTTCACCCATCTTCCTGTCTCAGGATTCAATGTATATGTAGTTCGGTTTTGACCAACTACTGCTACTAAACCCGTCGGCATGTATATAGCTCTAGGATAAAGTGAGACAGACGGCATAACGCCTTGGCCGCTTCCACCATAAGTAGGAAGGCCTGTAGGTGCGGAAGGATTACAGGAGCCCACAGTATAGGTAGTATTTGAGTTTGGATTATACTTTACACTCCATGATCCTGAACTAGGGTCATAAATTTCACAGAGCATGTTTCTGCAACCCCATTCATCCCAACCGCCTATGGTTACCACCTGGCCATTTTCTAAGGTTATGCAATAAGGATACCACCTGCCGTGGTGCATAGATTGAACTTTTACTAATGAGTCGGAACCAGGATCATATTCAAATGCAGATGCAAGACCTTTAAATAATCCATCGGGATCATCAGTATCATAACGACGAGTACCTCCTGCACATAGAACCTTCCCTGTAGTTAGTACAGCTTGACCCATGCAAAAAATATCTTCATTTACAGTATGGTTCGTCATAGATTCGTTTGAAGGATTAAATACTCCCCACTGATATGGACCAGCTTTATGGACTTCAGAATAACCAGAGCCTGCGGCATACATTATTCTTCCATTTGGAAGGAGAGCTAGATGCATTGCAATAAATTGTGTATTTGGACCAAGCACAAAGGTCCCCGGAGCGGACTGAGCAGCAGCTTGCTGAACGCTGCCTTGATTCTTATTATTGGTGGGAAGAAAAGGTGAAAATCCTCCAAGAACCGAGCCCAAAAAGATGGTAGTTCCACCTGCTGCTATTAGTTTTAAAAAATCGCGACGTGATAGCTTTTTATCAAATGCCACACTGATTTCGTGCAAATCTAGTATTAATAAATTACCAGAATATTTTGAAAATCTTACTAAATTCTAGTCATAGCATCAGTTACCTAACTTTGGTCAGACTATTGCCTACTTTTTCTTGACAATGGATAAATACTTAATTCGAGTTTTCTAAACGTGCGAACGCCCTCTCGAATTTTCCTGATTGCTTTAGTTTCAGCAATTGGCGGAGTGGTTTTTGTTGCCAATGCTTTTAATAGCGGCTATTATTGGTTGCCCAAAAATATTTCTAGTCAAGTAGA
>JBQGBZ010000304.1:0-1185 GCA_052038215.1 Nitrososphaera sp. | reverse complement strand
CTCTGTATCGAACGGTTTGCACCTGCCAGCGCCTACGCAAAGACTCTTGGCTGTATTGTGCATAGAACAGACTTTCCAGAGTCGATGAGGTTTGCATACATCGAAATTGATGGCGAACTATCTGAACTTAAACATGAAAATGGACCTCCTGAAGATAGAACTGCAGACTATGACATAGACCCTCAAGGAACACTATCGTTTGGTGAGGAGTTTAGCCTTACAGTTCCACAGGGATCTGGCGTTCTCAATGTGGAAAGTGCCCAACTTTCTGTAAATGACGATGAAGAAAACTCAAACGACTACTTGCATACAGATATTGAGCTTGTAGATGAAGGTGATGACAGAGACGAGTATCTTCAGACATATCTTAATGCTGTACCAGGTGGAGGACACCCAGATGCTTTAGGCGATGGATATACAGCAAGTGAGATTGGATTTGAAATATTCCTGTGGTGGACAGTATCATTTACAGATGGAACTGAACAAACATACTTGGCTGTTGTACATTTGGAAGGAGACGAGTGTGAAGAGCATGGATGGGATGATCACCCAAACGATGACACAACATGTGTCGACCTTGACGCCTAATTAACATGGTCATAGCCCAAACTTTTCCTATTTCTTTTTTAGAATCGAAACACAAATGCTCTCATTTTTCTTCTTCTTTTTTCCTTCTAGTAGTACTTGTTGTAAAGTTTAAGGCAGGAAGCAAGTTATTCAGCTTCAAAAATCAGGGCTATATTATTTGTCTATGCTCATTATTAAAAGAAGAACAACTAAGGTTGTAGGTGCCAGTGGTGAGTTTTTTGATGGTCGTCCCTTACCTTTATCTTGATCAATAGTCTTGGCCAGCCAGCGCCAAAACACTATAATAATAACGAAGAGCCATGACTACTTGGACGACATGTGTGTATGTGTGTATGTGTGGGCGCCTTTCAGGTGCCCCAATAAGACACGTTCTAGTCTAGTAATATTCTAAAATAGCACTTCATACATTACTCGGCAGGCGCTGGAGAACTGCTCTCTGTATTTTTTAGGTGTTCTGTGGCAACTTACTTCTCTGCCAGCGAGAATACTGCTGCATGCGCCTTCGTAGTTGCCTTATACTGCCTGACATACCAATCGTAACTACTGGAGGGTAGATTAGAGTGATAGCCACGAGGACATTTTCTAACTGCTCTAATC
>JBQGBZ010000303.1:0-34716 GCA_052038215.1 Nitrososphaera sp. | reverse complement strand
CAGAGTATTACAATCAAAACGCAGATAGATTTATCGCAGAGCTTGATTCGCTTGATGCCTTTATCAGATCAGAGCTTGCCAGCTGTGACAAATTAGATTTTATAGCATTTCACGATGCATTTATCCGCTTTTCAGAAAGATACGGCCTGAGGCAACACAGCATTCAAGGGGTTTCACCAGAAGGTGAAATATTACCTCAAACAATTCAGAGAATAATTGAGCTTGCAAATGGCTTGGACATCAATGTAATCTATTCAGAAGATTTGATTGACAGCCGGCTTGCAGATACAATTGCCAACGAGATTCCAGACGGCAAGGTGCTAGTGCTGAGCCCAATTGAAGGTGTTAGTGAAGAAGAACAAGCAGCAGGTATCGGATACCTTGACAAGATGAAGCAAAATATTGAAAATCTGAAGGAGGGTCTAGAATGCAGATAGTCGAGATCAACAGACTCTCATATGCATATTCTGGTACCTTGGTTTTGAGTAACATCTCATTTACAATTGAGGAGGGAGATATACTTGGAATAATAGGTCCAAATGGCGCTGGTAAGACTACGCTTTTCAGCTGTATGTTAGGCCTGCGTGATGACTACACAGGTACAATAAGAATTCTTGGAGAGGAGATCAAAAAGAAGAAGAGTAAAGTCTTCAAAAGTATTGGGTACATACCGCAAAAGAATACAGTTGATCAGAACTTTCCCGCGACAGTGGAAGAAATTGTATCACTTGGAATCAACGTCACTGGTAAAACATCTAATGAGAAAATAGCTTTAGCACTTGAAACTGTAGGTTTACTTGCACAAAAGGATCGTAGAGTCGGCGAGCTGTCTGGTGGCCAGCAACAACGCGTATTGATAGCAAAGGCGATGGTGAACGACCCTAAACTCTTGATACTGGACGAGCCAGCTACAGGTATAGATCTTGAAATGCAAAACAAGTTTTATTCTCTTTTGAAAAAGCTAAATCAGGAGAACAAGATCACTATAATATGGTCATCGCATGATCTTGATGCAGTTAACAGGCTTGCCACAAGCGTGGCATGTATCAATCGCTCAATGTTCTTCCACGGCAAGGCACACGAATTCTTTGAAAATCCCGATCTCCTCAAGGCCTATTCAGAATCGAGCATGCAGGCTCACATGCATCTACACAGCCACACTCACAGAGGATGATGATATAAGTGGTTCTTGAAGTTTTAGAATTCGGATTTCTACAGCGCGCTCTCATTGCGGGTGTTTCAGTGGCTATAACCTCGTCAGTGATCGGGTTGTTTCTTGTACTAAGACGCAACTCTCTGTTTGGAGATGCACTTTCCCACGCCGCGTTTGGGGGGATAGCAATAGGGCTTGCCACTAACATTTATCCTCTTTGGACGGGTCTGACACTATCTATACTAGGAGCATTGGGCATTACGAAGTTACGACAGTCTGCCAAAATACCAGCAGATGCAACTGTCGCCATATTACTTTCGTCAGGCCTCGCGCTTGGCATATTACTTATTAGCCTATCAGGAGGGTTCACGCTTGATCTGTTCAGCTTTTTGTTTGGAAGCATCATGCTTGTCAGTGTAGAGGACACACTTACGATACTGGCAATGACTGGCATAATTCTGTCCATAATTATTCTGCTTTATCGACAACTAATGTACATCACATTTGATGAAGAGCAGGCACGGGTCAGCGGCTTACCGATTTCTAAACTAAACTATCTTTTCATAATTCTTGCAAGTATTGCAGTCATTGTGTCTATGAGGCTTGTGGGGATTCTACTCGTCTCGTCGCTTTTGGTGATTCCAAACGTTACGGCGCTTTTGTTTAACAAAGGATTCAAGAAAACGGCGCTTATATCTGTGTTAATATCAATATTTTCAGTAGTGGGAGGTATCTCAATTTCGTATGCTGCAAATCTGGCTCCTGCAGGAACAATAGTGCTTATCTCAACTGCAGCATTTCTGATTGTTCTTGCAGTCAGGCATTATTCAAAGAACAAGCATATAATCAAAAAATTGGAGGAGGCTAAAAGCTGAAGTCGCCACCACCAAAGTCGCCACCACCGCTGTCTGCTGCTGCACCGCTGTCTGCTGCTGCACCGCTGTCTTCGGCTCCTGCAGATGATTCACCGGAATCAGCTGCTGTTCCAGATCCTTCGCCACCTGCAAGACCACTCTCGGCAGGTGTCATTGCCATCCCCAACATTGACATCATGGACATAAAGAACATAGCGTTCATGATGCCGGAGAACAGCATCATCGGGATCCACATGCGATTATCGTCCATGTAGCTTTGAAGCTGCTGCGTCTGGCCATTGCTTTGCCATTGTTGGACCTGCTTCATGTGCTTCTCTAGTTCCTGCTTTTTGGAATTGAGCAGTTGAAGACCTGTATGGCTGATGGTCAATTCTACCTTAGTTCTAAAGAAACCTTTCTTTTCAGTGCGAATAACAAGCCTTTGTTCAATTAGATCATTTATGATTAGCTCAACTTCGGCCTTATCCAGACGGGTAACTTTGGCGATTTTGTCAAAAGATTTTACTCCTCTTCCAATGGCGTCCAACACCATAAAGTGGTTAGGACTCTCATTGATTCTGACGCTTGACATTTCACTAGTAATATGCGCAAAGCAGAATTTAAACTCTATTTTTTAGGGTCTGTTAACTTGATAGGTGAGGAACCCAGCTGTTGTGACTCTGTGGAGAACGTCAGACAGCAATAACAACAGCTGCAAGAGATTTTGGGAGGGAGATGACAACCTCTATCTTCTACTGTAATTGAAAGACTCACTGTACCCCAGGCAGTATTGTTAGTAATTTGAAAATTTGAACCTTCAGAGTAGATCTGAAGTAATCTCCAAGACTATATTTATTTAGATGCATCACCTGTGCTTATTGACATACAGAACAAAAAAGAAGAGAGAGAAAAGGTAGTAGCAGCAGTAGCAGCAGGAACCTAGCCGGATCCACATCCGCTAAAGCCGCATTCGATGCACACATTACATCCTTCAGTGATGATCAGTCTTGCGTTGCACGTCGGGCAGTGGTCCTCTTGCGTGTCCGTACGTTGCATAATAGCAGACATTGAAGCAGAATTCTTTGCACCGGACTGGACTTCTTGAGATCGAGGGGGCACAGCTTCTGCAGACTTTTCGTCTTCTATGCCGGATTCTTGGAAGATCTTTTGCATTTGCGCTAGAACATAAGGTTCTTTCATATTATTGAGGACATACTCTACTACATACTTGCTAGGCTTTACAGCAAACGCTCTTTGGCCGCTGTTTTGACCAGTGATGTGAAGTACTTGTTCGTGACGAGAACCATCTCTAAAGACAGTAACGCCCTTTAGACCAAGTTCATGGGATAGAAGATATGCACATTTGACGTCTTCTGCAGTCACGTCGCCAGGCATATTGATAGTTTTTGCAATGGCATTACTGATCCATTTTTGCCATATGGCCTGAGCCATCACATGATCTGTCCAGTGTATATCAATGGCAGTCACAAATATCCGCTGCATCCATTCAGGAATTTCGGGTAAGCCACGGACAGAACCATAATTGTTTGCAATTTTAGTCAGTATTTCGTCAGAATATAGGCCATTTTCTTTCAGCATACTTTCAAACACCTTGTCAGCATAGAAGAAGCGTCCTACAGTCACGCGTTTTTCATATACGAGTGCAAAGACAGGTTCGACGCCGTTTGCAGTATCTGCGATCATCGAGAGTGTGCCGGTAGGGGCAATAGTGGAGGTCCAGGAGTTACGTATTCCATACTTTTTGATCTTTTCAATAAGTGTGTCCCAGTCGTACGTATGCGTCTCTTTTGGCAGCTCGTAGTATCCTGCTACAGGTATCCTGCCTTTGACATAATCGCTGTTTTTAAACAATGGGAATGATCCACGAGATTTCGCAATGGCTACGCTCTCATCCATGCTCAAATAGGATACGGCCTCTGCAAGCTTATTCATGAATTCATAACCATCTTGGGAATCATACGGGATCTTGAGCAGGAACAACAGATCAGCAATACCCATGATGCCGAGTCCAATTCTCCTTGTCTCCTTTGTGGCAACCTTGACTTCATCTACAGGATACTTGTTCATGTCAATGACATTGTCTAGGAATCTTGTAGCAAGTCTGATCGCCTGCTCATAGCGCTGCCAGTCAAATTCATATGCACCATCAGCTTTACGTTTGACAAAGTTTGCCAAGTTAATCGAGCCGAGATTGCAGGATTCATAAGGGTAGAGTGATTGCTCGCCACAGGGATTTGTAGCACGCAGCGGACCACCTCTTGCTCCAATTAGAGGATTGTATTTATTGATATTATCAAAAAATATCACTCCAGGTTCAGCACTCTTCCACGCGCTCAATGCGATCAGATCTACAAGCTGTTGTGCGTCGATGTACCTCATGGGTTCTTTCATCCGCGGGCTGCGTAGGGGATACTTATGATTGCCATCCTTGCTGACAAGGGACTTCCAAAAATCCTCCCAGATACCGACACTTACATTGAAGTTCTCAAATACTCCAGGCTTTGTCTTAGCCGTCACAAACTTTTCAATGTCTGGATGCCATGCTTCAAGGATACCCATATTCGCTCCGCGGCGCTTGCCACCTTGCTTGACGACGTCGGTGATAGTATCAATGATGCGCATGAATGATGTTGGCCCTGATGCAACACCGGATGTCGATGCGACAATATCTCCCTCCGGCCTCAGGTCAGAGTAGTTGATGCCCACCCCGCCACCGGACTTGAAAATCATAGCTGCGTCGGTAGATGCTTTCATAATTCCTCCCATGTCATCAGGCATGTCAAGCACAAAGCATGCAGACAGTTGCCCAAGCTTTGCACCAGAGTTCATCAGAGTAGGTGTATTTGGTAGATAATCTCTGGAAACCATCAGGTTGTAGTATTCCCTAACTCGCTCTTCATAGTGTGCAATCTTGCCCTCCGCTATCATCCTAAGTAGGTCCTTGAAGCTGACTTTCATCTGGCCATGCTGTGCACAGTAGATATAGTGACGGATTATTGCTTCAAAATGATATCTGTTCAAATAGTAACTGCCAATGTGCAGCTTGTTGTCAAAGTCTTCTAGCTTACTAGAGTAGCGATCTGCCTCTTCAAGGTTCTGAGTATAACCGCCAGCGAGAGTGAATATAGAAGAGTCATGCATAACATCTGCAATTGCAACCAAGGTTGCAACTCTCTCGAACATTTGCTTGGGACCTTCAATGATCTCATTGTTGCCGTCTCGCAGCAAATACCGCGCAGCAAGCACTCTTAAGGAATTAATGTCAAAAGCCTTGTCTACTTCATCGAGATCCTTCTTGTTTAGAATTTTCATCTTTTCATCGCGCACTTTACGCCTTTCATGCCGGTATAGTATGTAGGCCTTGGCGGTATCAGATAGTCCATCTTCAATAAGTATGGATTCTACCATGTCCTGTGCATCTTCTACGCTCGGGATTGTCTTTTCGCTCTGTTGAACCATCTTTTGTACTACCTTTGCGCCTAACCGCTCAGCCAGAGGGTAGTCAGGCTTTCCCGTTGCAACGAGTGCCTTGTATATTGCATTTGAAATCTTGGGTTGCTCGAAATGCACTATACGTCCGTCACGTTTCCGTATCTTTGCAATCAGCGTTTCCTTAGAATTATTATTGAATTCAGTTACTCCTGCCATCCCACCATCCCAATCCGTAGGAGGTTGTGTATAATACCTTTTATAGAGTAGGTATTTTCATACTGTGACATTTAACACTAAAACACGATTAAGTTTTTAATAAATATGCATTTCCCAGTATAACATAACCCATACAAAAATCCTTATACAATATAGTGTACAAAAGTTTTTCTGAGCGACAATATAAAAAATCGCTCCGGTATAATAAAGAAGAATATTAGAGGAGCGAAGCCGACGTGTAGCTGAACTACAAATAGAGAGGCACTTTGTGAGGAGACCTACAGTACTCGCATATACCTGCATCTCCTTTCGAGCGCTGACCACACGTTGTGCAGACAGTAAACCCAATACTGAGCCGAAGAAAAGGCAGCTCTTGTATAGCAGAGTCTATCGCACTTTTCATTTCGCCTGGAGACAGGTTTGTCAGGTCAAGTGATGCTGCAAAACCTCCATTCAATAGTCTGTCAATTGCCAGGCATTCTTGGATTGAAGCTCTGCTACCATTAAGGATATCTCTGCCATGGAGTGTCATGCCTTGGGAATAGCTGGTTGTATTCTGCGATTGCAAAAGAGAGATTTTGCCGTACTTCTCAGAGTCTAGAGTGGCAAACCTTGCGCCGCTATCATCTGAAACCATAGCAATACCTGCCCCCTCCTCTCCTAGAAGTTTCCCTTGCCCAGCGGTCACATCGACAGCAGTCCTCAACACTTTCTGAAGCACCTCACCAGAGGATTCACCCAGTATGTTGTAGACGGACTCTTTAGTTCCCGTAAGGTTGACTGCTATACTAGCTGTGCTCATCTGCATCAACTGACTTGCACTTGCAAATGCAGGTAGTATCCCCCTTTTGACATAGTCAACAATCATTTTCTTTCTGAGCGACATTGCTGAAAGCGATGGTTTTATCATAAGCGCAAGTTTGGCACGGAAGTATGTTTCGTCCCTGTTCGATTCATACGCAAGCCTTGGCAAGTTTATCGAAAGCAAATGGAAAGATATTGCGGATGTAGCTTTGACATCTGCCTTTTTGATGCCACTGCTTGCCCGTACCTTATTGTTGCCAACCGAAATCATACCTCCGCTTCGTACTGCTGCTGTGATGTGGTCAAGGCTGTCCTTCATTCTGCCGGTCAGCGCAAGGCCAAGCCGCGGTATTGGGGTATTATTGATATACCTCCTATAGCCGTCTAAGAGCGCATTAAGATGGGAGTCATCTAGGCTATCATTGGGAACTACAAGAGTGGTAACAGGCAGTCCAGCAGAATACGAAGGTGCACCAGACGAAGCTAAAAGCGTCCTTGCAAATCTAGAGGCAATGTCCTCTGGATCATTGAGGTTGTTAATTAGCGCCGACACATAACCTTCTAGCACAACTTCGGTTGAGGCTTCCCTTGAAAAGAGAGAGACCAATGCGGGCAAGGTCGTGACGGCATCATCAGAACTCTTAATTGGAGGAATCCTAGTCATATTCAAGAATTTTCCTTTTAGATTCAAGCCTTCTTCTAACTCAGACAAGTCAATGAATACAGTATCAGGCAATAAGCCCCAGACAGAGGTATTAGAAATATTGATCTCTCCTGCAAGATGCATATCTGCAATGTCCTTTGGCAGCATGTTGAACAGCAAGTATTCGGAAAAGACCGACCCAGCAACTCTGGTTATGACACTTTCTATTCCATTTCGAAATGGCTCCTCTTGAGAGAGTATTTGAGCAATGTCGGAGGATGGGAGACCCAATCGTGCTAGCTTGTTTCTATATTCCTCGTGTCCGTGCTCTATGAGAATAGAATTGACGGTCTCACGTATGAGCGAGGATGTGAGATAGGTTGTTTGGAACCGGTAGATCTTGTTCTCTACTTCTTCAGTGATCTTGTGGGCCTGCTCAAGTGGTAGATTAGCTTCCCTTACAAGAGATTGGATTATCTTGTGGGAATTGAATTCCTCAATAGTCTGCCTGTTTGTCCTCACATACATCTTTCCACTCTCTATAATTGAGCGCTCCTCAATTTGACGGGCAAGACTCAGCACCAATTTACCAAGGTTCGTGATCGTATACCGACGCTCCGTCTTGTTGAGGGCAACCAATAACTGGCGAAGTAATTTCCGAAGGTGATAGGCAAACTTGCCTGATTCTTTCTTTGATTTAAAGCCCGCAAGAGCCTTTAGTTCCGAGTATGTTAGAGGGCCCTTTGCATTCAAAATTCGCAGAATGTCAATTCTGTTGGGGCTAGCCATAACAGAGAAAATCATCCTTACGCGCTTTGATGCGGATTCTAAAAGTCCACCTTTCTTAGAATCTTTTTGATAATCAAAACTCGCTTGTTCCATTACGCCTCATATCTAGATAAATGATTAAAACTACTTTGTAAAAAATATTTTACAAATTGCATGATCCACTCTATGTTGGTTACTCGGCTTTTATTGGTTGCGCAGTCTATCTAGCTTTCGACAAGTACTTGAGTTGTTTCAGGAGGTGTTGCCTCTCGCTTTGGTGAAGGAATGTTAGTTGGGACCTCAGGGAGTCTCGCTTTTGCCTCATCCTCAAGTGTGCCTTCGATCTCATGAAGTATTGAAAGTGCCTCGGTATCCATCGGAGTAGAGATCCTAGCGTCTGCTTTGATATTTGCATGGAGGAGTACATCTGAGGTGACCGTCGAGATTTCGGAGAGTACTTCATTAGCAGAAGGAATAGCTCTATTCAGATCTGTCTGAATACTCTTTATCATCTCAATTGTTGGTTCTATAGTGTCAAGTATTGCAGCAAATTCGTTGATCGTACTGAAGCGTATTACTACTGCCTCAAGTGCTAGGCCGGTATGTTGTGTGTTTCTACGGAGGCGCCGCACATTGATCAATTCAGTTGCAAGAATCTTTGCTCGGGTATTATTGCCTGCCTTGATACTGACAGCTATTTGCTCTAGAAATGATGTTTCCATTGATGCAAATTTTCCATCGAGCAACTTGAGACGCCCAAGCTGGTTATATACTACGCCTGTGGCGTGTGTGATCTGGCTCATGAACTGCTGGCGCTTCTCTCCTCCAGTCATCTTACTGCTATAGGCTAGAGTAAACTAAGAAAAATCCACACGTCGAAGACAGTATACTAAAAACTATCATAAAGCTAAGCTACAAAAAAGATGGTATATTACAATAGTGAGGCACACAAGAGTCAAGATACATGCTAGAGATGAGGGACATAGCTGACCCGATGCAAAGATATTAGATAGGATCTTGGAGCCTACATATGGGCTCAAGTTAAACTATACTATAAATGCGTTGCATTGGCGATCAACTTTTCAACTATGGAGTAACTCATTGAAAGGTCAGAAGGGGTTTGTACGATATATGCTCATTAGTGCATATATTTGCCTATACGAAGCACATAGACAAAATGGTATAAGATATACGGTTAGAAGTGTAAGAAAAGATATACGGCCACAGATCCTAGGCAATAGAAATAACAACTATTTCTGAAGCAGGAGACCATGCTTGGGATCGTAGCCAACAACTCTTACTTTGGTGCCTATAGGCAGGTCTGCAGGCGTTTTGATGCCAGGGAGAAATCCTGATGTTCTCAGGGGCGCATTATCTACCTGGAATATCACCCATGCGTACGAGCCAGCATCCTCAAAACCTTCAGGCACAACTGCTTGGATGGTGTATGTCACAACAACACCGCTGCCTTCAAGATCAACTTGCTCAAATTTGTTCCCGGAGCATTTCTCACAAAAGAGCACCGTCCCTAACGTCAAGTGGCTGCACTTTACACATTTTTGGGCCAAGATCTTTTTCCTGTTTGCAGCCTCGATGAACCTTTCTACGGTACTTTTAGGAGTTGATAATTTCTCCTCTATCATTTTCTATCCACTTTTTTGAATATATGAACTGCGGCACTAGCACCAGTAGCCCCAAAGTTGTGAGTAAGTGCAACCTCAGCATTTGGAACTGTACGCTCGCCGGCTTTGCCAGTGAACTGCTCAAATACTTCAACTACCTGCCCAACACCCGTCGCACCGATTGGGTGTCCTTTTGATTTCAAACCACCCGATGGATTTACGGGGATCTCGCCGTTAAGGCGTGTTGCTCCATCTCTTACTGCATGTGCAGCCTTACCTTTTGGATAGAACCCAAGATCTTCAATGTCAATTATCTCTGCGATAGTAAAGCAATCATGCACTTCGGCGAAATTAATATCCTTTGGACTAACTCCGGCCATCTTGTAGGCCTGTCTTGCGGCAGCAACTGTACTTGGAATGGTCGTGATATCTTCGCGACCTTGAACAGCTGCTGGTGAAGCGCCTCTGCCGGATCCAATTATTTCGATGTATGGTCTGCCGCTCTTTTTCGCAAACTCTTCACTACACAGAACAGCCCCAGATGCACCATCAGAGAACGGGCAGCAGTCAAGCAGCTTCAGTGGCGAAGCCACTACCGGTGACTTTAGCACATCATCAACGGTTATTTTCTTGTGGACATGTGCCTTTGGGTTCATTAACCCATTTTCGTGATTCTTGACAGCAACATGAGCAAGGTCTTCTTCAGTTGCCTTGTGGGTAGCCATATAAGCGCGGGCCATTGATGCAAAAAGCCCAGGAAATGTTGCCCCACTGCCCCCTTCATAGAAAAAGTCAGAGCAATAAGAGAATAAAGTCGTGCTACGAGCCGTGCCAGTATGCGTCACCTTTTCAACACCAAGTGCAAGGACGCAATCATAGAATCCGGCTGCTATATTAGCATAAGCTTCTCTAAACATCACGGAGCCCGAGCCGCACGCCGAGTCAATTGTAAGTCCAGGAACATGAGGAATTCCAAGGTTACTCATGATGACAGGCGCCATGTGAACCTGCTTGTCTGCAACTCCGAAAACATTTGAAATGTATCCAGCTTGGATCTCTTTGGGAGTAATTCCGGCTGACTCAATGGCGTCTTTGGCTGCATTTAGTGCAATCTCTATAATACTTTCGTTTAATTTTCCGTATTTCGTGCTGCCTGCACCGAGAAGGCATACTTTGTTGGTTGTCATCTCATAAAAGTTGCCTTTTTGTATATAAATAGATTAAACACCCTTGATATGTAAGAATCATATTAGTTGTTTACTAAGGAATGGTCTAAACAGATGTGTCTATCCCTATAAAGAGTTAGTAAAATACAATCTTAACTAGATGGGTCTGCAATACTGAATACACATATATACATACACACACTTCAGACATGAATCTATTTCACCTACCACCGGTACACGCTTTTTCTTTGCATCATAGAATATAGCCACATCCATCAAGAATGAGAGAGAAGACGCAGAAGCCCACAGCAGATTGGGGCAAGATTCTCTATTGAAATGTAGAAGAAGGATCGAATTAATATGCACAGATCTACCAAATTCTCACAAGGTTATGTACACCCTTGTCGTCTGTGAAAAGCCCGCTGCTGCAAGGAGAATAGCCCAGGCGCTTGGTGAGCCAACTGAGTCCAGGTCGGGTGGCATTTCTATCTTTGAAGTAAAAAATGATCAGCACTATTATAAAATATGCACAGCGCTTGGACATCTGTACAGTCTGACCGACGTCACTAAGAACAGAAGCGTGTATCCTGTGCTGGACTTGGAGTGGGCGCCGGTTGTCAAGAACCCACAAGTGCTCAGGGCGATTAAGGTTATTTCGGAACTAGCTAAAGATGCGTCATCTTTTGTGCACGCATGTGACTATGACCAAGAAGGAGAAGTGATAGGTCATAGCATCCTACAGTATGCTTGTGGTGACAAATATGCTAAAGCATCAAGAGCCAAATTTTCGACGCTAACGGATGAAGAGATAAGAGATTCGTTTGCCAATCTGGTCCCGCCAAACTCCGGGCTAGCAGAAGCAGGTAGATCGCGTCACATGCTCGATTTCATTTACGGAGTGAACCTGTCAAGAGCACTTGTCAGGTCATTTAAGAGCATTGGCAAATACCGCAATCTCTCAATTGGGAGAGTGCAAGGACCAACGCTTGCCTTTGCAGCTAACAAAGAGATCGAGATCAGGTTGCACATACCAGACCCATATTGGATAATAACTGCACAGTTTGACAAAGATGGACAGATATTTTCTGCACACTATGAAAAACCAAAAGTGGAGAAGCCTACAGAAGCTAAGGCAATCATAGATGCCTGTGTAGGTAGAAACGGAACTGTAAACAACATTAGCGACAACAAGTCGATGATACAACCGCCTGTGCCATTCAACATTGGCGACCTCCAACGAGAAGCATACAGTGTGTTCAAGCTTGGCCCAAGCCATACACTTGCAATAGCGGAAAAATTGTATTTGCGAGCACTCATTTCATACCCGCGCACTTCAAGCCAAAAACTCCCACCTTCCATAGGGTATCATAAACTAATTTCTGGTCTTTCAAAGATCAGCAAATACAACCAATTGGTGTCGATGCTTCTTATGAAGGAGAAACTTGTGCCAAATGAAGGTCGAATGACAGACCCAGCACACCCTGCGATCTATCCAACAGGTGTTGTACCACTGCAGAAACTGAGCGGTCTTGAATTAAAGGTGTACGATCTTATAGTGAGGAGATTCCTTGCGGTATTTGGTGATCCAGCAATCAACCGACGCATAAATATCACGGTCGATGTGAGAGGATATATCTTTGAGGCCGAGGGCATGACCCTTACTTATGAAGGCTGGATAGTACTCTACAAGCCTTATGCAAGGTTTAATCAGCGCATGCTACCAGAGCTTCACAGGGATGATGTGTTGAAAAATGTAGGCGTGGAAATGGAAGAGAAATTCACTCAGCCATCATACCGCTACAATCAAGCAAGCATGCTTGCCAAGATGGAACAGGAAAAAATAGGAACCAAGGCGACAAGGGCGGACATAATATCAACACTATTCAAGAGGAATTACTTGGCAGCAGGCAGAGGAGGAGTAGTAGAGGTAACGGATTTGGGTTTTGCAGTTATTGATTCTATGAGGGAGTTTGCTCCAGGTATAATTTCTACAAATATGACAAGAGTGATGGAAGAGGAGCTTGCAAACGTGGAGCAGGGATCAGCGGATAGCGTTTCTGTAATAGAGCAGGCAGTAGACAGACTGTTAGAGTCACTGTTCTCATTCCTAGAAAAGGAGACTGATATTGGAGCGCAAATAAACGGTGCGATATCGGCGGATGTCGCACAGGCGGCAACGCTTGGTTCGTGTCCGCTGTGTAAGAAGGGGCAGCTTTGTATAATTCGTTCGCGCACTACACAAAAGCGATTTGTGGGATGCTCGAATTACCGTGGAGGCTGTAAGGCAACTGCACCACTGCCACAAAAGGGCTCAATTAGGACTACCGGCAAAGCATGTCTAGCGTGCAGTTGGCCGCTAGTGGGAGTTGTTTTTGCCAGAGGCACAAAGCAGTGGAGAATTTGCATAAACACTCGTTGCACTTCAAAAAAGCAAAGTGCAGCATAACATAATGATCCACATTACCGCATTTTACTGATAATACGAGGTTAGGTCGTTAGTATTTGATATAAACTAGTACTACTCGCTTCTACTTTTTATTTTGGAGACAGAGTGTAAATATCAGTCCTACGGTTTTTTAACAGGGGTAATGATCTGCGAACCTGCTGTATACGTGCCTTATCAACATCTACTATTTCCATACCTTCTCGCTTACCCATATCTAGAAGCACTACGCCGAAGGGATCTACTACCATACTCTTTCCACAATAAATATTGCCTACTTGGTCAGGGGCAACTATGTAGGAGCCATTTTCAATAGCCCTTGCCTTGATCATCGTCTGCCAGTGCTCTTCTTTCATGTCTCCTGCAACCCAAGCAGACGGTGTGATGAGGATATCTGCACCTTTAATTGTCAATAGCCTGGATAGTTCTGGAAATCGCAAATCATAGCAGATCATAAGTCCTGCAATGCCAGCAGGTGTCTTGTAAGGCTTGACGATGGATTTACCAGGCATTAGTTTTGTAGATTCTTTAAACCCAAGTGCATCGTAAAGGTGTAGCTTGCGGTATACACATGTTATTGCACCTCTCTCGTTTATGATTAAAGCGGTGTCGTAAACATGCGGTGGTTTGCTGCTTTTCTCATAAATGGTGACGACAACTCCAATTCTATTTTTCTTTGCAGTCGCTGCAAGTGTCAAAACAAAGTTGCCTTTGACGGTTTCAGCAATTCTAGCAAGATGGTTTGCAGATTGGTTGCTCGGCGAAAAAGCCATCTGGAATTCAGGAAAGCATACAAGATGTGCATTTTTTCTGGCTGCTTCATTTACAAAATCAATAGATTTTTTCAGGTTTTCCTGCTTGTCTTCAGATGACCGCATTTGTACTACTGCGATTTTCTTCAACCATTCTAAAGAAGGTAATAAAAATAAAAATAGTTTGCTACACTAGAGTGGCCTACCGGACTGGAACCAATTCTCCCGGGGTTTCTCGTCAAAGACGACGATCACGTGTTCGGACTTGGTGTTCAATATCTGAACTGCTGCATTAGTGATGGCTTTGGCAAATTCATTCTTCTGCTCAGGGGTTCTACCAGGATACATCGACACTATAATGAGAGGCATATACAGGAATCTTGTTAAGGCTGATTTATATGCACACTGGCAACGGGTGTTGGAACCTCCTGTTCAGTAGACTTGCCATTTGATTCAACCAATTCATAGAGCGCAAGCAGATAGCGCTTGATGAACTTGACTCCTGGTGATGGCCTGCGGCCCTTCTCATAGTCACTTAAGACTGAGGGTGTGAGATTCATATGCCTTGCAAGATCTGCCTGCTTGATCCCGAACTTTTTCCTGCAGTATTTTAACTGCTGGGGAGGGTTGTCGCTTAATACTACGGATCCGGCGATCCAGGTCAAGTCGTCGATAGCACTAATGTTCGTAGACAAATGTTAAACAAAACATTTGACGGGTGATAAAAAGATTTTCTAATAACGTGTGCTTATCTGCTAACAGCATAGCCCATGAGTTATGACAAACTACACTGGATAAACCATAAGGTAATTGAGTGCACCTGCTGTCCAAGATTATCACAATACATTAAGCAAATTGGCCAAGAAAAAGTCAAGAGATTTATAAGTGAAGAGTACTGGGCGCGACCTCTGCCAAGCTGGGGCGATCCAAATGCCAGGTTATTGATAGTCGGGCTTGCGCCTGCAGCACATGGGGGCAATAGGACAGGAAGAATGTTTACGGGGGATGGTTCGGGGGACTGGCTTGTAAGGGCTATGTATGAATCAGGATTTGCAAACATGCCTACCAGCAGATCAAAGGATGACGGGCTTGTGCTTAAGGATGCGTACATTACTGCAGCAATTAGATGTGCACCACCAGATAATAAGCCACTGACAATCGAGCTGATGAACTGCTCTCAATATCTTGTTTCAGAGTTGCAGATTTTGAAAGATATAAAAGTCATCCTTATGCTGGGCAAGGTTGGATTTGATGCATATTGTCGAGCAGCAGGATTGAGAAAGCTTAGGTTTAGCCATGGGGCGAGCTATGAGATAAACGGCAAAATGCTACTTGCCTCCTATCATCCAAGCAGGCAGAATACTAACACGGGTAAGCTGACATGGCATATGTGGTTCGATATCTTCAAAAAGGCGAGATCCATTTTAGGTTCTTAAAAGGAGAGGGCACATAGCCTTTCATTTGGCCCGAAGCAGACAGCCAATAAAAATACATAGAGATCATTATCCGTAGCGAGAGTGCTATGTCAAGTGATGCTATTACTCCTGCAAAAGATTAGAAGATGCAAATTACAAATTATTGTGTCATTGGAAGTTGTATATAAGATGCAGGGTATAAAACACACATACACAAGTACAGGATCTATCTTTTATTTGAATTGATGTCAGTAGTCACTTGGTCTATCTTATGGTGCAACGCTTCTTTGATCTTGGTGTTATCTATCATGTTAAGTGAGTCTTTGCAGTTGGGGCATTTGAAAAATAATTCAACTGCTACGTCAAATTTCACTCGCGGACAATCACGGTTGCTGCAGTGGTAAAATTCTGTTGATTCTTCATATTCAAGGCGATTATGGAGTCGATCAAGGATCTTTTTCTTCTGATTGTCAATGAAATTGTCGACCTGATCCTGCTTTGCTCGCCAGCGATAGACGAACCAACCCTTCTTTTCGTCCTTGACTCGGATGCCAGTTATCAACGCCTTACCAAACATATCATAGAGAACCTTGCGTACAATGTTTATCTTTAGTCCGGTTGCGCTCGCAATCTCCTCATCTGTCACATCCTTGGTGTTTAAGAGGGCGCGGGCAACTTTGATGTACTCCTCGCCTCCGATCAAACCAGCAATTTTAACAAAAGAGTCTTCATATTCTATAGAGTGCATCTAATGATGACAATAGTGTATGTTTTTTTCTGATATATACTTAGTGCACATAAGCTCCATCTGTACCGTAGAGGGGATAAATGCCGCCTGAATAGTCACTCATATAACCCCATACATCTGCGCTTATCTGCAGTCGATGAAATGCGGATTTTTGTCGATCGTCTAGGACATCATAGACCATCTGACCTATTACTATTTGGTCCGGCTTACCAAGCGATGTCATTTTCGTTGCGATATTGATGGTATGACCCAAGATGTCAAAGTGGGGTCTTTTGAATTTTTTACCATCTACATTGAAGGTATCCCATCCATATTGGACCACGACATTTTCACCTAGATCTATACCAACACGGACGTTAATTTCGGCATAGTCATACTGATTCAAGATTGGGTTTATGCCTTCTCGGACTATCTTGATCATCGAGTGTGCACAGTTGACTGCATTAATGCATGGTAAATATTTGTCACGGGTTGCAAGAAAAAACGCCATGATCGCATCTCCCACGTATTTCAATACATATCCTCCATATGCTGATATCGTGATCGACATTTCTTGTGTAAACGCTTGGATTATAGCGGCAAGCCTATCAGTTGGCAGATCAGATGACAATCTGGTGGAGCCAACAAGATCTATGTGGAGGATTACAAGCATGACCTTTGACTTGGAGTACTTGGCAAGAATTTCATGGGTTTCTTCAGTGGAGATGTCAAATTTCGATTCCACCTTAAGCGCTTTCCATACTCTCTGCTGAGCCATTTTGATCGCCTTGTCAAGGTCTACTACGGCGTCGAGGTAGAAGGATGCCAAGAGCCCAGCTTCAGGTGCCTGCTTAGGAGGTAGATTAGTCTCGTTTATGCTCTGGACTACCTTGTCTACATCCTCCAGGCTGATATCAAGCTGAAATGCAATTATCTCAGGGGAGATACCAGAATTGTATAAATTAATTATAGTCTGCCTTTGGCTCTCAGCCATATACAATAAGCTTCTGTTATGGGCATTAGATATATGCTGTGTTATTTATTATATGCAGAGGCTTCCAGCGAGATTAATAATAACCGCCGCCAGTATATACATGTAGAGCAATGGCAAGCAAAAATCAAGATGAGGGAAAAGTCCTGCTTACACTGCCAAATATCAAATATTTAGTAGAAGGACTTGACGCTTTGCTAACGACAGATCTAGATGGAGACAAGCGTGCTAAGGTGATTCAGCTACGCAACGACCTGTTGTCTCATATAAATAGTATATTTAATGACTATTCGTAATTACTGCTCTGACCTTGCTGACGCCTTTTTGGGTAGACATCTTTTTAATGTGATTTAGCTCTTCCCGCTTTATGATCAAGATGCACTGCCTTAAGGCTTAACTCAAGGACAGAATACAGAGGAGATGATCTATCGTAAACCGCAGAAATATTTATTGACGCCTTAGCTTATACGACGCTAGAAAAGTCATAAGTGTCATAGCAAAGAGCAAGATACCAGTGGATAGATGAGTTGCGACGAGAATGGGCTCAAGACGGGTTGTGACCACCAACATACCTAATATGATCTGCACGGATATGACTATTGCAGCAATTATTGCAGTTTTTTGCGCAGGCTTGAATTTCTTGAATGAATATGCTGCAGTGGCAAAGATAAGACCAGCCGTTATCACCACCATCACTCTATGATAATGCTCAAAGAAATGCTTCTCTGCAGGGAGACCAAAACCGTTTGGACATAGAGGCCATTCAGTGCAAGAAAGCCCTTGGTTTGAGGAACTGATGTAAACTCCAACCAACATTACAGAGTACAACATAGCGAGCGCACAGAATGAAAGGCCTATTGCAACCTTGGGACTAGAGGAATATTGTACCTCCACAATAGAAAAAAGATGTCACGTCAATTATAATCTTGGCATTTAACTTTCTTCTACTCTATTTTCCCATACCTGTTTTATGCTGTATAGCCGCTTGCTTTGCAATGGAGAAAGAAGCGCCTACAGAGACTGATCTAGGTAGCTATGAGGGCAAGTATCCAAAAGACTTGTTCAATAAGACAGTAATTGTAAATGAGCAGGCGATGGGACGTGTTGCAAAGGAAACGGATGACCAAATAGTTGTTTTTAGCGATTCTGGTAATTTACGGTTTGACATCCCAAAATCAAAAATCACACTTTCAGGAGGCTCCATAGTAGTAGGAGAGCCGCTTGAACAGTATGCAGTTGACAAAGATGTGCCAATGCCGGAGGGTAGAAGCCTTAGACCATCTGCTGAAGAAATATTGCAAAAGGCAGGTGATGTCCCTGCAGCAAGCGAGAAATATAGTCCGGTGGAGGAGCTTACTCTTCCGACAGAAGAGAGGAAACCATCGGTAGTTGAGGAAAAGGTTAGAGGCGCTGCTACAGAGGTCAAGAGCTCTGTCGGTTATGAGTTAGGACAGGCTTCCAAAGCAGTCAAAGAAAAGATGAAGGATGCAGGGGAAGCCGTAGTCAATGTTGACGTAGAAGGGGCAGCAAGCAAGATCAAGGATTTGGCTCAGTCAGGAGCTGAAACAGCAAAAGAGAAGATGGCAACAGCTCAGAGCAGTTCAGAAGCAGGGCTGAGTGTAGACAACATGATGAAATTTGAAAAAGAGTCGAAGCAATCATCTACAGAGACTGATCTAGGTAGCTATGAGGGCAAGTATCCAAAAGACTTGTTCAATAAGACAGTAGTCGTGAATAACCGGCCAATAGGACGTGTTGCAAAGGAAACAGATGAGGTTATTGTCGTGTTCAGCGACACCGATAGTTCAATAAGATTTGATATTCCAAAATCAGAGATATCTACAGCAGGGGCTTCTGTAATTGCAAATGAAGACCTGTTATTCCGATACAGAGCTCATAGGGACGCGCCAATGCCTGAGGATAGAGCTTTAAGGGCTTCAGCGCAAGAGATACGGACTGCGGCTACAGAGCAGCTAGAGATCAAAGAGAAAAGCACAACTGCGGACTCAATAATAGAAGAAGGAAGTCAGCTTGCAGCAGTGCCAAGACCTGAAACGACTTCTGTGTCAAGGCCGGAAGGATATATCGATACAGAGTCAGAAATATCAAAGAAGATGAAGCGCGCACTTGCAGAGCTCAAAGAGATAATAGTGGCTGGGACCAAAGTTGCCACGAAGAAAGCTAAACAGGTGCAAGAGAGCGCTGCAGAAAAGCGGGCAGAAGTGGACGGAGAGGCGATATCAAGAATGGGTGACCTTGCAATGAGGTTTGCAGACTCATTTGAGGACATACTGTCTGAGATAAGGACGATGACATATGCGGAGCAAGTGCAGATCTATACCGGCTTTATAAAACTGATCGACCAGCAACGCACTTTGGTAGTTGCACGTCGGGACTTTGCGGAAAGATTGAAGGACTCAGTTAATGTCCCCGTAGTCGAATCTCAAGATCAAGACATGAAGACCCGCGAATTGGAAGCACCACCCGAGCTGCCAGAAGAGATTGAAGGGAAAAGAAGTTTATCTGAAGGTAGGAGTACAACCTCTACCACTACAAGAAGAAGAAGGCGAACAGGCAGTAGTAAGACAGTAAGAAGAAAAGCTTAGTAGTGTAAGCGAGAGTTTTCGTAAAATTCTCGATCCTCTTCATCCATCACTACTTGCTTATGGCAATTTTCACAAAGAAGATACCTAGTATTGACAGGAAGTACTTTCTTACACCTGCCACAGAATTTTTTTAACAACAAATGTAATGCACACTCATAAGATAAAACTATGACAATAGAAATCTAATTAAGGATGGTGTTCGCCATCAAAATGGCCGATTGTATTGGCTTTACAAAATGAAGTTTCCAACGCCTTATCTTATGCAACCAGTAAAGGGTTTCAAATACATCCTAATGCATTTTCCATGTTAAAGGGCCTTGACGTAGATGTTCTCAAAATAATCCAGGAAATAATCAAAATTAAAAAACCAACAAAAAATGCAGTCATATTAGTTGAAGATATCAAGACTTTAATAGAGTCAAAAAAACAAGATAATAGTCCAATTGAGCAAACGTGCACCGTGCTCAGTGATCCTACTTCCAAGGTTACTACTGCAGAGGGAGTAGAAGGTTATACAGCGTTGTTTCGCAGTAGATTTGAGAAGACGATGCGCATTTTGGCTCAGCGACCAGACAGCAAACGCATATCAAAGGTGTCGGCCGTCAAGCAGAGAGTCAGGATGGGTAAACAGATAGAAAGAGGTGAAAAAAGCCTCCAGGGTGCAGGTAATTCTATCATAATTGCAGGCCTCTTAATGTCAAAGCGCACCAAGAAGAATGATGTTGAATTATCAGTTGACGATTATACAGGGATCCTAACTGCGACTTCTACAATAGAAGATGTAAAAAAACAAGCATCAGCTCTTGCGCTTGATCAAATGGTGATGCTTGAGCTTGAAAATGGTAAGGGAAGGCCAGGGCTGACAATTAAGAGTGTCATGATGCCCGACATTCCTGATCATTTACCCAACAAAAGCAAGTCAGAAACATATGCAGTATTGATCTCTGACTTGCATGTTGGTAGTAAGTATTTTATGAAAAACGAGTTTTTAAGATTCTTAGACTGGCTATCATCATCGCCTGGTGACGACATTGTCAAGAAGATCAAATTCCTCTGTGTTGGAGGTGATCTGATCGATGGTATTGGTATCTTTCCAAACCAAGACAAAGAGTTATTGGAAATAGATGCATCAAAGCAGATGAGCCATGCTGTAGAGTTAATGGCAAAGGTTCCCAAACACATCAAAGTGTTAGTGATACCCGGCAATCATGACCTTGGGAGAAGAGCACTTCCACAACCTCCGATCCCGAGGAAGAATTTGAGTGAGCAGTTGTATGGTCTTGAAAATTGTATGATGCTTGGCAACCCTGCCTTTGTTCAACTCAATGGCGTCAAGGTTCTAATGTATCACGGCCAAGGCCTTGACGATATCATCGCAACAACACCAGGACTGAGTTATTCTAAACCAGCAGAGGCTATGAAGCTACTCCTTAAGGCTCGCCACCTTGCTCCAATATATGGTGAGCGCACACCTATAGCACCAGAGCAAGAAGATATGATGGTTATTACTGAAGTCCCAGATATTTTTCACTCAGGACATGTACATGTGGTCGATGTACAAAGCTATCGTGGCACCCTTGTTGTAAATTCAGGTGCATGGCAGAGTCAAACAAAATTTCAACAGACAATGGGCATAACGCCGACACCTGGTGTTGCAGTAATAGTCAATTTAGCAACACTTCAACCCCTTGTATATGATTTTAACCAATAAATGATGCAAGGTTAATATCGTCTTTGAGTGCTTCTTCAACAGTAGTTAGTGGTATCGTCATTTTGATCTTTTGGGACCTACCATATCGACCTTGATTAACTATATCTGTTGAAACTAGACCGAGCAAATCCAGCTCATTTATTATTTGAGTCATACGCCGCTGAGTAAGCGGTTTTTGTTCCGTCTGTTTGCAAAGTGTTAAGTAAATATCATACACCTTACCAGTGGTTCCATTCGTTGATTTTATGATAGCAAGAATAACAAGTTTATGATGAACTGGCGAGTTCTTTAGTGCAACAAAAGGTGCATCTCTTTCAATCCTATCTTCTCCTGCACGCACATGTTTTTCTTCGACTTTGGCAGTACCTTCTCTTTCCGCAAGCTCGGCCGCAACCCTCAACAAATCTATTGCCTTTCTTGCATCACCATGTTCTCTTCCAGCTATTGCAGCACATAAGTTGACTGCCGCTTCAGAGATCGCATCTTCATTGAATGATAGTTTGGCGCGCTCTTGTAGTATCTGACGTAGTTGTTCTACTGTGTATGGATTGAAGACTATCTCCTCCTCACTGAGGCTACTTCTTACACGCGGGTCAAGTTTATCCTTGAATGTAAGGCTATTAGAGATTCCTATGAGCGTAATAAAACCACCCTTCATTCCTTGGTTTGCCCTTGTAAAATTGTAAAGGATATCGTCACCACTCCTATCGACAAGTGAATCTATCTCATCTATCACTAACACAAGGTTGAGTTTTCTCTTTTGTATGAAGTTCAAAACCCTATCTGTTGCTTCACCCATTGACAGGCCAGTGAAGTGCACCTGTTTTTCCTGCTCCTTATTAATTCCAAGCTCTTCTGCAATTTCAAAAATCACCTTATAGGCACTACCTCCTGCAATCTTCGCATTTACAAAAAGAACTGTGACGTCGGTTTTGAGCTCGCTTGCTTTCTTTGCTAACTTATCTACAACGCTTCTTGCTGCTGCAGTCTTTCCAGTACCAGGCTTGCCAAATAGAAGAAGGTTTGACGGCCTAGCACCTTTAAAAATCGTAGATAACACTTGAGCAAGTGCCTTGGTCTC
Source organism: Nitrososphaera sp. (assembly GCA_052038215.1). Lineage (GTDB taxonomy): Archaea > Thermoproteota > Nitrososphaeria > Nitrososphaerales > Nitrososphaeraceae > Nitrososphaera. The sequence continues at coordinate 12,311 of JBQGBZ010000303.1, read as the reverse complement.
TTCATCTCTGAAGGGCAGCTTTTCAGGGACATAGTCAATAGTCAAAGCTTGGCGATTCTTAACAAGCGAGCCACCACTTGCCGCTTTGTCGAAGATGTTATCGATGTCAGAACTCAATTACTATCAGTTACTCCTCCATCTTCTGTATGTAATTTTAACCCGCCGCCCCCAGTTTTTCTTTTCCACGACAAAAGTTTGTTAACTTTCTCTTAACAATTATGTTAACAAGTCGTTTTTAAACCACAAAATCAATTTTAATTAACTATTCTATCATTTTTAGAATAAAGATGAATGTAGAATAAGAGAAAGAGCTGCAGAAGAAAAGAAGGGGTGGCAGTCTATAATCGTATTTTTATTTGGTTAACTATGTTATCAGTATTAGAAAATAGATTTGAAAAAGGACTTATAATCAACCCCTTTATTTCCACTGGAGCGTTAACGTTGACATTGATGTTGTTAACAGCCCTTATCGGAACCCCTTTATTTCCACTGGAATAGATATCTTGTAATTTGTTACAACTAGAATGGTTAACTGCAAGTAGTTGTTAACTAAAAATGCCTCTCTCTCATATACGGTTAACATCAGCTAACCTGTTTGTTATCAATATTGGCATAGCTCATGTTAAGTGTTAAGACCTTAACATGTTAAGTTACTCTTACTCGTATGAACTCTAGAAAGAAGCGATTCAAGATAGAACTGGAAGATGCGGAAGGAAGCAAGTATAACCTTTCACTAGAGGGTAATATATCAAAAGAAAAAATAATGAAAATCGTTGAGTTCATGGATCTCATAAATATTGAGCCAAACGAGAATAATGAAAGGGAGATTTATGGAAGCAATAGATCAACTCCTGCCTCAGTTGGCGACAAGATATGGAATCTTGTTGAAGGTAAATTCCCATATGGTGGGTTTACTTCCACTGATATTCTCGAACTATATGAGGATCAGTACAATGAGCCAATTAAACTAAGCATTATCTCAACCTATCTTTCAAGGTATACTGAACGCGGCCGACTGATAAGAACCCGACAGGGAAAAGAGTGGATCTACAAGATGGCTAGACAACAACCGATGCAGCAGCCCCAACCATCTTCTCCTTCTCCTTCTTCTTCAGCATCTCCCGACCTGCCTCTGTGATATTATAGCGAAAAGGTTTGGTGTTGATATCTCTACCCACCATGCCTAGGTCGTGAAGTTTCTTCATCAGGCGAGCGGTGTGTTCTCTGGTCCTTCCTATAGCAAGTTGAACTTCTCTGGAAGATCTCGGCCGTTCAGCTAGCAATTTGAATATATAATCATTTGTACTGTTAACTTCATCCTCGATTCTTGGATGTTGTGTGATTGTTACAGGCTCACTCACGGATGTTACGTGAGGTTGTATCTGTGACGATTGCTGTGATGTTGTTCTTTGTGGCTGGACTCTATCTTCAAGTATGTCAATCCTTGCCTGAAGCTCTGAAATTGCTTTATTATAATCATGTAATTTATGGGTATATTCGAGAACTATTGCTTCAACAACTGCTTCGTTGGTTTTATACCTACTTTCTTCAAATATAGCCTTAAACTTGATATATATCATCATGCCTGCCAATCCTCCTAGAAAAGCAAAAACCACTAGTACCATGAGGTTACTGTCCGAGAAGCTCAGGCCGGTTATCATATCACGGTATTCGTTAATAATACCGTGATTTAATACTTTAGAGTAAGGTTATTTTACACTGTAGATATTCTTTTTATCACTTCATCTATCACATACATCACGTCTTTGTTGTCAGTCTTAAGCACAACATCACTACTATTGTCCACAGAGAATATCACGGCTAGTTGCTCTGCTAGCCTACTTAGTGTCACTGACGTCTCTGCTTTGACTATCCCTGTTGATTGCAGGAGCACAATACTATAGAGAAGCGATTTGACTTTTTTTCTACATTGTTTAACTTGCCTATAGTATGCACCCGGGCTGATATCTTCGGGCTTGCCAGCGCCTTTCAGTTGATTCAAGATTATTGAAAGCTGTCGCGGTGTAAATATAGAATTTGCAATAATTTGGGTATAAAGAGCACTAGAATTAGAGATTGGGTTAGCCATGGCAGCTATACACATTTGTATTGCTGCGGGCTCTATTAGAATTTTAGTAGTAGCGTCAAACTTTAAAATGGCATATACCCTTTAACAGGAAGTGACAGTAGGAAAGGTCGAAAAATATCTTCAAGATGAGATAAAGAATCATGGAACAATTTGCCTTCCACTAATCGATTCTGAAAACTCCACAGATGCTGCATCAATTGCAAAAATAGTGGAGGAAAGAGGAGCCTCTGCAATTCTTGTTGGTGGGTCCTCTGTGGTTGACCAATTAGAGCTAACTAGAATTGTCAGTGAAATAAAATCGACGATTAACGTTCCTGTGATATTGTTTCCAGGAAACGTCACAGGTGTATCACCAAAAGCTGACGCCATTTTATTTAGCTCGCTTCTCAACTCAGAGAATACATATTTTATTACTGAAGCCCAAGCATTGGGCGCGATGGCAGTCAAGAAATATGCAATAGAGCCGTTACCGACAGCCTATATTATAGTCGGTGAGGGAACGGCCGCTTGGTTTGTGGGCAGAGCCCGGGGAATCCCATTTCATAAACCCAATCTAGCTGTAATGTATTCTCTTGCGGCTCAATATATGGGCATGCGGTTTGTGTATTTGGAAGCGGGTTCTGGTGCAGTTGAACATGTTCCATCAGAAATGGTAGCTATGGTAAGAAAGCACTACGATGGTACCATCATCGTTGGTGGCGGTATAAAATCACCAGAAATTGCAGGTCAGGTAGCCAAGGCAGGAGCTGACATTATTGTTATTGGTACCATGATAGAAAAGGAGGGCAATTGGCAGGAAAAATTTTCGTCAATAGTCAAAGCGATTAGGATACGATGAAATATGATTTTAGATGAAGCTGAGACCCATCTAAAAGATGTCCGTATGCCTGCATTTTATTGGCAATATCAACAGGATATCCTAAAGAGCGTCAACAAGGGCTACCAACATGCACTTACTGCTCGACGACGTGGGATTGACGCAGCGGATATCATCGAACCCAAGATTGCGTATGACTTAGCAGATCGAGTTGCAAAGATGCATAACATAGATATTGCAGACAGACTGCGTGCTCTTCTATCACAGACAACTAAGGAAAAAGCAGCATTAAAAATAGCTGAAGAAATTGCAGCCGGCGAATATGGCTCAGGCGATCTGAAAACTCGACTTGATAATGCCGTCAGGGTTTCTCTAGCTGTAGTCACAGAAGGTGTAACTGTTGCTCCTCTACAGGGAATATCAGATGTCACGATCAAGAGCAACATTGATGGCTCCCGATACTTGTCGGTGTCTTTTGCTGGACCTATTAGATCAGCGGGTGGCACAGAAGCTGCACTAACGATGCTCATTGCTGATCATGCAAGAAAAGTCGCAGGTCTTGACAAGTATATAGCAAATTCATTCGATGATGAAACTGGCAGGTTCGTTGAAGAGCTCAGGATCTATGAACGCGAAGTTATGGGCTTCCAGTTCAAAGTTCTTGACGAAGACGTAGTGAGATGTATTTCAAACTTGCCAGTAGAATTAGACGGCGTTGACACGGATCCTGTAGAAGTGGTTGGGCATAAGAACATGCGTCGGATCGCTACTGATAGAGTTCGCGGAGGCACGCTCAGAGTCATGAATGATGGACTCATCGGCAGAAGTAGGAAATTATTGAAGTTAGTTGAAACCCTAAATTTGGATGGTTGGAACTGGCTGAAAGAACTCAAAGGAGCAATTCAGACGGGCAATGACGATGCCGCACAACATAGGATGTCCGAGGTCATTACTGGCAGGCCAGTACTTTCTATGACAAAAAAAATAGGCGGATTTCGCTTACGTTATGGTCGCTGCTATAACACTGGCTTTGCAACTGTAGGGATACATCCCGCAGTTCCAGCTCTACTCAACTATGCAATTGTAGTTGGCACCCAGATCAAAATGGATATGCCTGGAAAGGCGTCTACTATAGCACTTGTCGATACTATTGAACCACCAATCGTCAGGTTGGATGATGGCAAAGTGATACAAGTGACTACAGTAGAACAGGCTGAAAGAATCCGTTCCCATGTCAGCAAGATCTTGTACCTTGGAGATATGCTGATAAGCTACGGGGACTTTCTTGAAAATAACGCCCAGCTGCCACCTGCAAGCTTTGTAGAAGAAATATGGGTACAGCAACTGCGCTCAAAACTACTCACATTCCAGTCATCTGATATTGATAGGAAGAGGTTAATCCAGATGGCTGAAAGCTCGCTTGTTCTACCGTCAGTTGACGAAGCGTTTGAAATCAGCAAAAAACTTGGATTGGCACTGCATCCCCGGTATTCATTCTACTGGGACTCCTTAACCGTTGAGGAAGTTTTGTACCTAAAAGACAGACTATCCGATGATATGACATTATCTTTTGATACTAAGTTAAAGGATATCTTGGAGCGATTGGGTGTAATTCATTCTATAACACATGACCAATTCTGCATTGACGACAACAATCAATCAACTTCGTTGAGAAGGCTTCTAGACGGGCCTCCCCCTGTTGAATCTGATAATGCTATAGAATTTGTCAATAAAACATCTGGTATTCTCGTAATGCCCAAGTTTTCTTCTGCTATTGCTGTGAGAGTTGGCAGGCCAGAAAAGGCGGCTGAGCGCAAGATGAAGCCACCCGTACATGTCCTCTTTCCAATTGGACCAAAAGGCGGCTCAACTCGCGACATCCTGAAGGCTTGTAAAGAAGACTCCTTCTATACTCAAATAGCGAACAGATATTGCGATAAATGTAGGTTGCCGTCTATTGGCACGCATTGTAGAGTGTGTGGCGCTTGGGCAATGCTGCGCAACCTGTGCATTGTATGCAGAAAGGAAGTTGAAGAGGGTGAAAAATGCGTGCGTTGTGGAAAAGAGGGCCGAACTTACTCCTCAGTCAACTTTCCACTCAAATTTGCATTAGAGCAGGCAAAGAGAAAACTGGGCGTAGATCCACAAGAACCCTTCAAGGGCGTCAAGTCGCTTATGAGCACACATAGATCCGCAGAGCCCTTGGAAAAAGGGATTTTGCGCCAAAAGCATGGACTCCATGCCTTCAAGGATGGCACTATCCGATTTGATGCAACCAATGAGCCACTAACTCACTTTAAGCCTGCATGGATATCTGTCAGCATTGACAAATTAAGAGAGCTTGGATATACACATGATTATCTTGGGAGAGAGTTAACTTCTCCAGATCAGATTGTGGAGTTGATGATGCAGGATGTAATAATCCCTCGTGACTCCGCAAAACACCTTGTGAATACAGCAAAGTACGTTGATGAAGAACTTGTTAAATTATATGACTTAGAGCCTTTTTATGACTTGTCTTCACTTGATGGCCTTGTTGGTCATTTGATTGTGGGTCTCGCCCCACATACCTCTGTAGGCATTGTGGGAAGGATAATTGGCTTTGCTGATTCACAGGTTTGTTTGGCATCGCCAATATGGCACTCTGCCAAGCGCCGCGACTGTGATGGCGATGCTGACTCTGTGATGCTCATAATGGATGCATTTTTGAACTTCTCTTATGACTTTTTACCCGACAAGATAGGTGGGCTAATGGACGCGCCGTTACTTATACAGCCTATTGTACTACCACACGAGGTTCAGCGTCAGGCACACAACGTAGATATTGCAAACACATACTCGCTTGAATTCTATGAATCTACATGGAGTCATGCCAAGGCTGCCGACGTAGCTGGCATGACAGAGACAGTCAAGAATAGAATAGGTGATGTACGTCAGTTCTACGACTACGGCTTTACTCATTTAACTAATACACTCGTGACAAAGGCACAGAGAAGCGCCTACTCTACTCTTAACACTATGGAAGAGAAGTTGAAAATGCAATTTGATACTGCAAAATTGATAAACGCAGTGGACGCTAATGAAGTTGCCGCAATGGTGCTCACTACACACATTCTTCCCGATATAATCGGGAACATGAGATCCTATTCTTCGCAGACCTTTCGCTGTACGACCTGTGGTGCTAAGTTCCGTAGAATGCCCTTGATGGGTAAGTGCGTTGAATGCGGCTCTGCGTTGATCCAAACGGTGACGAGGGGAGCCGTTGAAAAATATCTTAGCATTGCAATTGATATGTGTAAGCAATACAAAATTAACGATTATCTGCGTAGCAGAGTTGAATCAATAACCTTAGAACTAAAATTGATCTTCAAGGAAGAAAAGAAAATCCAATCAAGCATGATGGAGTTTATGGGTGACTAAGGGTGCTCTATAAATGTCTTGTAGAGCTTGAGGGCATCTTCTTTGTCCTTTGCGCCAACGATTGTAGCAGCGCCACTTGAGAGAAAACTTACAGACATCCTGCCTGAATCGACTGCAGTTATGCCGAGGTTCCCCCTTGTCTTAACCTTGTAGCCAAGTGATTCAGCATTCTTGATCATTGAGTTCAGGTTGATGGGTGTAGGTTCTGTAGGGGTGACTGTCCATGTACGCTTGCCCCTATCCCTTCCGCACAACTCTTCAATTATCAGCTCATCATCTGACGTCTTACTTTCCTTCCGCTCAATTCCACATGATGGACACTCTTCTTGGCGAAACATTTGTATGCGCTCAAATGATAGCTCATTCAGATCGATGTAGAGCAGGTTATTTGCCAGTGTCGGTTCTCTACCCGTGATTATCTTGACTGTTTCTGATACCTGTATGCCTGCAACTAGATACAGTATGGACGGATGCACACCTTCAGTGCTACACGCAGGCATTTCCTCTTCATTTAACTCCGGAAACATACAGCGCAGGCATGCAGTCTTGTTTGGAAGAATTGTGCATACGGAGCCTAGCATGCCAAGCGCCCCCGCATAGATCAGTGGAATATTGTGCTTGATACATGCATCATTGAGAGCATATCTAGCGTCGACGCTATCTAATGCGTCAATGACAATATCAAAATCTTTGATGAGACTTTCCGCAGTATATTTGGTTACAGATGTTGGAACTGGCTCCACCTTGACTGTAGGGTTCAGTTTGCCCAGACGCTCTGCAGCAGTCTCTACCTTGACGCGGCCAATGTCGTCGTCAGTGTATAGATGCTGTCTGTGTAGATTGGTAACTTCAATAACATCTCTATCAATGATACGTACTTTACCAACCCCCATAGCCACTAGCTGTGTAGCAACGGGGTTTCCTATGCCGCCTGCTCCTACTATACATACCTCTGCATTCCTTATTTTTTCCATTCCCTCAAAGCCGATCTCTTCGAGCATTACTTGTCTAGAGTAGCGTTGAAGCTCTTCACTTGTCAACTCGGCGCCTCCTGCCACAGCAGGCAGGATGTAAATAGAATCACCATCCTTTAGTATGGAAGATGTTACGCCACTAAAGCGGACATTTTTGCCATTAATGTAGATGTTGATGAGTGATCTTGGTTTGCCATTATGATCAAACACTCTTCGCCTAAAGTCATCGCCCATTTGCTCTGAAACTTTTGCAAAGGCATCCTGCATGTCGGAAGCTTGAATCGAGATCTTTTTCTCCCCCTGTCCTCTGTTCAATACTGAAGGAACTACAAATTCGACCTTTGCCACTATTATTGTCCCCTCATAATTGCTGAGACTTCTGCTGCATCAGGCTTGATAGCATTTAGTTTTGGCAACAGACCTATAACCGCTTCTGTAGCTTTCAAACCATTGCCCGTCACATAGCAGACGATTCGCTCATCCTTCTCTATCTTGTTTTCTTCCACTAACTTCCTGAGTACTGCAATCGATACTCCCCCTGCAGGTTCTGTAAAAATTCCCTCTGTCTGGGCAAGTAGCATAATGCCATCTGCGATCTCTTGATCGCTTGCCTCTTCTGCAAGGCCATTGTACTGTTTTAGCCTTTTTAAAACATACATGCCATCTCCAGGATCTCCTATTGCCAAGCTTTTAGCAATCGTCTCTGGCCGCTCGACAGGGATCACTTCGTCACTGTTGTGTTTGAATGCATTGACGATAGGCGCACAACCGCGCGGTTGCGCTGCAACTACCTTCATATTTTTGGGACTGTCGATCAGACCAAGTGAGTGAAGCTCTTCAAAACCTTTGCATATGGCGTTGAGCATAGCACCACTTCCTACTGGGATTATTAGACTCTCTGGTACTTGCCAGTCCATCTGTTCTGCAACCTCATAAGCAAGCGTTTTTGATCCCTCTACATAGTACGGCCTCATATTAATATTGACGACACCTATGCCTTTCTTATCTCCTATCCTTGAAGCGATCCTATTGGCATCATCATAGGTGCCTTCGACCGCAACAAATTCTGCACCATATGAAAGCGCTTGAGCGATCTTGACATGTTCGATGTCAGACGGTGCAAAGATATAGCATGACATGCCCGCCTTGGCTGCGTGAGCAGCAGTTGCAGCTGCCAGGTTGCCCGTAGACGCACAGCCCACCGCCTTTAATCTTGTCTCTTTGGCTCTTGAAACTGCGACGCCCGCAGGCCTATCCTTGAATGAAAACGTTGGGTTAACCGAGTCATTCTTGATATACAAACTTTTCAACCCGAGCTTGTTTCCTAGCCTGTCTGCATGCTGCAGTGGTGTTAGACCTGCATTCAGGCTTACAATATTGCTTTTATTTGCAATCGGCAGGAGCTCAAAATAACGCCAGTATGTCTTTTCTCTTAATTCAAAAGTGCTTTTAGTTATAGACAATTCCTTGTATGTGACATCTAGAGGGCCAAAGCACTCTTCACATACATAGCGAAATTGTGGTTCATATTCTTTGAGGCATTCTCTGCACTTTAGCGATTTGATACTTCCCATGTTTTCTACTCTCCCCTTCGATTAGTATATGATTAAAACTTCTCTAAGCATCATTTTAGTTTTACTAAATTTTTTGCTGATCATGTTTTGTAATACTAAACCGCAATAATCATGTGGACATTCTAGAAAAGGCAGGATATATATAAAAAATTGCCATACTCGCGGGACTATGTTAATAAATTGTGGAAACAGGATCTATTGCCCGTATGGCACGCTGGCTTATTTGAATCCACAATATACAAGATAGAATCTGAGTCACAGTCTACTAATATTTTTGACACTGGCTGGACATTGCCAGATTCCTCACCCTTCATCCACAATTTGTTGCGTGAAGTGCTCCAGAACCACGCATTTCCTGTCTTGATGGTGTTGGCAAGGGCTTCCCTATTGGCATACGCTAGCATCAGAATGTCCTTAGTTTTTTTATCCTGTACTACCACAGGCAGAAAACCATTGCGCTTCTCAAAATCAATGTCACTGAGTGATTTGGAGTTCATGTCCGTTTGATAATGAGCAGCGATGGAAATAAATCTAGCCATTTAAGATGCAATAACAAGCGAATTCTTTCATGCTCAGAGAGGAGGCGTCGCTGCTGGCGCGATAATTGAACAGAACAAAGCAGTGTTCGTTGCTACTATAATGGATTGGCAAATCGCTGATACATAGGGAGATGTCTGATGTCTTTGTAGTTGATTACTTTGCATATGATAACCTATCCTCCATTTCCGTTGTAAGTTGCACTTCATTCTTCTCTTTATGGGGAAGTCTCCCAAAATGATAAGTAAAAGGCAATCCTGTCGCCTTTAGTTATAATATGCATTATGTATTCTTCAATGATCATTTCAAGATCGTACTTGTTCCGAGAATATTGGTCGCAACCCTTTCTGTGGAGTCTGCCCAAACTGGTAAACCATAAGTGTTTTTAATAGACTGATAAATTACGGTACTCTTTGCTATGTGTATTCTTTTCCCGAGCATGCAGTACAGACAGAGATATATTCCCCTTGTGTCAACATGCTGTCAGCGAGGTGGGGAAGCCAGGTTATCCCGGCGGGCTCATAACCCGCAGAGCGGTTTCCGCTTTTGCAATATTGCAGGTGGCCGTAAGTTCAAATCAACCCCTCGCTACTACTTTTTTCAAAGAGGAGTTTTGTCTTTTCAATGCCGTACCTCTGTAGCGGCTTTGTCAAATGCCTGTGTGCTTTTGGTGTTGGAATGTATAACCCTGTTCTGATTGCACGCTCCTGTGATATCAGAATCTTATTTGTATTGCGGTCTTTGTGTTTGCACCTGTCGCATTGATGACCTTTATTTTTGCCTTCTGACTTCATGCGCTTGCCACATATTCTACAAAGTGGGTTCAATATTTCATAAACGGGCGCAAGCTTGACTACACTCAAATACTCAACATTTAGAATTTTGGGGTGCTTGGTAGTTCCCTTTCTGACTCCGACACCAATTTCAATGACATCTCCTTCTTCAAGCCCAGTTGCTACCTTTGCTAGTCCTGTTGGTTCATAGACCGCCGCAGGCATTTCTGCGCCATTCTGCTTGACCGTAAAAATGACGTGACCGCCTTCAATTGCACATGGTTTGTTGCTAACCTTGCACCTCACATATCCGGCTGTGTATGCTCTGACAGTGGCAATTCTGATTTCATTTTGTAGGTGCATATTTGTTCCTTGATTTGATCGAAAAACAGTCCACCCGTCTAGTTCTTCCTTTGGATGCAACAAAGGGATCGCCGACTCCAATATATCTGGGCTCTCTCCCCTTATGCCAAAGAAGACTGGGTCTGGACTATGTGGTGCAATCAAAATACGCCCTTGGTTTGGGTCATAATTGTTGAAAGTGTGGGGATAGGTGTCTCTGCTAAACTTGATGACACTTTGCTTATCCACTATGCGCAGGCTGCCCCAGTTCTTCTGCTTTCTGTACGCAATTAATTCAAAAGTATGATCGCCCTCAAGCAGACAACCCATAGCACCAAGAGAGCCAACAAGCCCTTGCCCATTGCCAAAGGTAAAGTATTGAACCCCTGTGGCCTTGGCCACTTTTTCTGACATCTGTCTGCTTATTATATCGCACATTGCAAGGGCGCTAAACTCTCGAAGCTTAACAGGCACCCTGTCTCTCTCAAGGAATGCGATTGCGGGGTTAGCTCCGGTGCCTATTGCGGAACCTTCTTCCACCACTTGTCTTATATAGCCGATGATTTTATCTATATCTTGCACTTTTAACCGCAAGCAAACTGCGCCATTCCCTCTAGTCTTCCATGGAATATTGGGATTGAGCCTAATCAATAATGGAAAGTCGACAAGCTGTGCTAGTTGTTTCTTCTTCAGATGTTCTACTATCTTAAATGCAAGGTGTGTTGTGCACCTACCCTCACGCGAGTCAGTGTCATCGAATGCAACGTGGAGCATGTGCATGATATTGCCATCGCTGCAAAAGCTATATAGTCGTATAATTCAAGGATTACAATTTTTATTCATAATCTGTAAATTTGATAACCCTCTGCTGGATAAATCAATTATCTATCTATAAGAAGAAGTCTAAAGTTTGATACCCTAGGCTAACTGAGAAACCAAGTTCTCTGCTTGATTCTCTAATTCAAGAACATTTATAGCTTCCCTCCTTGTGGAACTAATTGGGATGGCGGAGGAAGAAGAGGAAAAAGAAAAAGAAGAGGTTAAAGCAACAACGCCTGAAGAAGCTGCCAAAAAAGCAACAGAGATAATAATAAAGCAGCTTGAGAAAGAAATTGGCGGCAGACCTATTCCCGATGAATTGAGGGAGAAACATCTTGGATACAGAAACATCAAACATGTAAAGAGGTTTATAGAACAAAAGCGTGAATACTATGCAAAGTTATTCCTGACACAATGTAAGCGTGATCTGAAACTTGAGATGATGGAAAAGGGTATAATGCCAAGACCCCCTAAACTATCTTTAGGACAAGGAGAGCCAAAAAAAGTAGGTGCGGCAGACTACTACAATATCGATGAATCAACACTCTTGCACTTATCAAAGAACTAAATAAGTACCGAAAATCGTGAGCAGGATGGATAAGAGATCTAGTTCTGCGCTAGGGGAGAGGAAAATCTATAACGCACCACTACTACAATTCTGAGATAAAGCTTGTGACCAATTATAGTCCTCCACCGTTGGTAGTACTGCGCTAATACCCTCCCTCCTACACATAATCGAATTATATCGCTGTTATAAAAAAGGCGTAGTGTTTAAATAGTTTCAGAATGGATTGTTGATGAGTGAATTAGATGCCAGTCGCAATACTTCCTGATATTAGCGAACAACACTGCATCGGCTGTGCACTCTGTGTAGAGATTTGCACTTCCCTCGGTCCAGATGTGCTCAGAGTAAAACCAGTCGAAGGATGGAAGAGAGGTAAAGCCTTCGTGTTCTATCCAGAAAGA
>JBQGBZ010000302.1:0-1211 GCA_052038215.1 Nitrososphaera sp. | reverse complement strand
CTATGGGCATTGCGAAATGGTTTCCATTCAGCCTCCTCCATTGCAAGCGCAATCCTAAACGATGGTATTGTTCTGCCCATTTTACTATGAAATCACCAATACTACTATTCTGCCGTCATCCCAATCCCAACGAACGATAAGTTCCAAAAAGAGGTTACTATAATAAATACTAGCTAACACGAAGCCGAGGGGGGCTAGATGTGCAAATGAGTTTAGTAGTGCTGCTTCGTGAAGTCATCTAAGTGAATATTTTTACAGAATCACTCATCAATAACCTTATATTAGTTTGGAACATCCCTTCTGTTCTAGCCATTATGAGAATATCCTCTCCCTTATTGGCTTCATCAGGGTTGGCTATTGGGCTCACGGCAATAGCAGTGGCTGTCATTCTTTTGGCTTCCAATTTCACTATAATTAACGCACAACAACAAGAAGAACAACAATTGACCAGTCAGCCTGGAGAAATTGAGAATGGAACGACACCAGCAACAACGACAATATTTCAAAGCACAAATGATAGCTTCAGAGTGCAGGTTCCAGATGGCTGGATAATTCAGGATTTAAATAATACAGGCTCTACGGAGGCGATGCAAGGCTATGGAATACTGGCGCAACTATGCCCAGAGGAACAACAAGGAGCAGCGGTACTTTCCAATGCTAGTGGCAGCACAAACAGCATTAGTAGTGTCAATACTAGCAGCTGTCAAGAAGCTCAAGACGTTATACACATTATTCGGTATCCTGATTTGGACACTAGACTGTTGACTAATAATATTACTACTACCAACAACAATATGACAACAACTGACAATGTTCTAACATATCATCTACGGAAGCTTCAGGAAGTTGGTTACAGGAGCATCCAGATTGTAAACAGTACAGATGTGACATCAAACCTTATAAATCCACAGACAAACGAAACAATAACAACAGAGCCAGCCAAGCTTGTAGAAATGACATACAGTACTAATTTTGCTCCAAATGAAACAAGGGGAGGTTATTTCATTTTAACTGCTACAAATGCAACAACCCCTAACCTAGGGACAACAAAGGGATATAGTGTCTTTTATGAAGGTAATTCTACTACTACTACTGCAACAGCAGAAATAACAACGGCATCTGCGAGTTTACCACCACCTCCAGCAGTCGGGCAAGTATTTGATTCGTTTGAGTTAATAGTGGCACCAGAAGTAGCACAAGCAGCCGTAACT
>JBQGBZ010000301.1:0-1028 GCA_052038215.1 Nitrososphaera sp. | reverse complement strand
ACTCTTTTCATAGGTGTGTCTGTCAAAGAGGTCATCAGGATGTTTGTATATTTTTGTTACAATAGGTCGAGTGTATCTGGTCCTAGCTTCTTCAAAATAATCGTCAGCAGTCTGCATCATATAATAATGAAACTCATCCTTGCCTCTACTTGCCTCCCAATAGAGCGCCTCGCAGTAGGTGGCAAAGCCTTCGTTGAGCCATATGTGTTGCCAATCGCGGCATGTCACAAGATCGCCAAACCATTGGTGTGCCAGCTCATGTGACACAAGATAGTCGCTTGTAAAGTCAATATGGGCTTTTTCATCATGTAGTGTATCCTGCGTCAGTATAGTACAACTGGAGTTTTCCATACCTCCATAAACGAAATCCTGGACCGCGACCTGAGAATATTTATCATAAGGATAGCTCGTAGCAAGGTATTCTTCAAAAAACCTGACCATATCAATAGTATGTTCAAATGATCTTAAAGCATCCTGTTTTTTTTCCGGTGAGACATAGTAATACAAGTTCTTGTCATCCTTCATCTCGATGTATTTGCCTACAACGACCGACGTAAGATAAGCTGGATTCGGGTTAGCTTCAGACCAGCGGTAAATCTGTTTTTTTCCATTCAGCTTCTCAACCTTTAGTAATTTGCCGTTTGAAATCGCCATAAATCCTATAGGAACTATAACAGAAATTTCACTTGAAAACTTGACTCGCGGGTGATCTATGCAGGGAAGCCAGTATTTTGTTTCAGTGGTTTCGCCTTGTGTCCAAGCCTCAAGATGCTTGTTAGGATAATATTTATCAGGCACCACAAAGTAAAAGCCCCTACGCGGTTTGGCGGCGTAGGCAATGTCAAGCTCGATCTTACTTCCCTCCTTTAGAATTCTACCCAATTTGAGTACAAGCTTATCCTCAAGGTTGCGAAAATCTAGCTTGTCTATCGCAGAGACCGAGTTTATCTGTAATTCAGCTGCGTCAAGTTCGATGACGTCAATATCTTGCAGTGTAATAATTGATAACCTCTGCTTGCAGCTAATCG
>JBQGBZ010000300.1:0-3235 GCA_052038215.1 Nitrososphaera sp. | reverse complement strand
AATATAATTTTGACACACTATGCTACATGATAGGTGATGGTGGCTAACTTAACACGACCTTTCCTTGGCATGAAATTTATTAAATACATATAAATTTGTCCTCTTTCTTAGTGCCAATCCTCGTTTATCTCATATAATATTAGTAATAAAAATAACGTGCCTCGGCATCTGAGTGGATATTACATTATATAATGTTCTTTCATATAACAGAAGCAGCAACAACAGCATCAAGGGCTGTGAACCTTCTTCTTGTTATACGGTCATGTCCTTTTTCGTCTCTTTTTACTGTCTATATATGTAAAAGGATACTTATTGTCCGAAGCTAATGCTAGTTGTATCATCATCTGGAAAAAGAATCAGAAAGCGAAGTAATTAAAAAAAAGATATACAAAGAGGTTCTCAAAGAAATGAGTAAGGTTGGGGCTTCGCTAGTAAGGACATTGAGAGAACCTATCCATTTTGATAAGGGATACATAATCAAAGTGTATTGTATGTAGTAGTAGATACCTTTTTAACTATGCACAGTATTTCATCACATCTCTCAGTGTTTTTTGATAGCTTGGGCTACCTATATTCACAGTAACAGGAACACACGTCTCTTAGTGGGGGGTCTGCGATCTGTCTGATCATATCATAGGAGACGCTGGTCACCACTACGATTCCATATTGCATTGCATTTGCCTGTGCGATCGCCTCTTGGTTGTCCCTAGAACGTCGTAATCATCGCAATTGGGCCAATGGCTATTTCATCGATCCTGCCATTCAGGCGTGTAAGCCCCATAAGGCAATAGACTTAACAGGTTCGATTCGGCCGGCAGAGCTAGGTTGCTGAAGGTGAGAGGAGGGGCAACGAAAGATAACTTTCCATAAGCCGAATCGACTGAAATCATTCTAGCCGGATAGATATCCTTTTCCGGTAGGGATGCCTGTGCGGCTGTCTCAAGAAAGCCCAGCTCCTGCACCCACATCTCGCTGCGTGCGAGCGAGAGCTTTACATGATAGGATCCGCCTTCAATCGACCGGCGTAATAATGCTGCCATCATGCCTGCTGCTGCGAAATCAGATCCCATGGTGTCGCCCAAGTAGAAGACAGGTGAGAATTGGGGTTTATTGGGCTCTCCCTCCTTTGCAGCAAAGCCCGTAGCGGCTTGCGCAACCTGGTCATACCCAGGACGTTCGGCCCAAGGACCTGAATGACCGAATGCGTTGATATCCATACAGATAATGCCGCGCTCGCTAGTTGCAGCGAGTTCCGCTGCTGATAGCCCAAAGCGCTTAGTCACCCCGGGGCGATAATTGTTTGTGAAGACATCAGCCTGTCTGGCGAGGCGCTGCATCGTCTCCCGATCGGCAGCTTCACGAAGATCGAGATAAGCGCATTTTTTGCCTTCATCTACTCCGAGATGCTGCGCAAAAGTATCGGGATAGGCCGGCGAAGTAATATGGAGAACCTCCGCGCCATATTCCGCAAGTGTACGGGCACTGCGAGGGCCAGCCAGAACATGCGAGAAGTCTAGGACGCGAATTCCTTGTAATGGAGAGGTCGCACCAGAGTCAAACGGCACGGGCGCCCCATCGGATATCTTTTCAATCTCAATAACCGGTGTTTCGTTCAGGGCAATACCTTGCGGATGAGAAAGCCACTCCTGGCGCGTGAAGGAGCGGCTTACGGGAAGGCCTGCTTTTGCCAACGCTTCTTCCAGATCAGCTGAATCCCACTTTGCGACTTCGCGGGCAATTGATTTCTTGTTGTAGCCACAATCAAAGAAGTTCAAGTATCCTTTCAGCAACTTAAGATAGGGCGGTCCTCCCTCAATCATGACATACCGATTATCGCGGCAAAGAAACATGTCGTTTACGTCTACAAACTCTGCGCCAACATTGATGAGGCGGCCCTGCTGTTGAACAAAGTGTGTAGGATGTAGATGGTGCAGCGCGTGAATGATGTCGATTTCGATATCGGTCTTCTGACCCGTGCGCGCATGCCAGATGGCAGCGCCTGCTATGCCGATTAGCAACTGAACCATACCTGACGCCTCGCCGAGGTGATGTGGCGAATGGATAACTGGGTCAGCGCCTTTCAGCACGGCGTCGCCTGAGAAATTTGACTCAAGAGGGAGATTATCGATGAGAGCGGCAAGTGGTTTAAGGTCCCCTGAAGAGAGTCGTTGTATCTTCTCAGGTGCTCGTTTCGTGTCATTCGTCATTTATTTTCAAATCTCCTTATGCTGCACGTACATCATTGAAATTCCAAAATTCCGTCGTCCATATGACTGTTCTACTGAAATATAGCAATTTTCAGTGGGTCTTTGATCAGATGTTATTGTAATCAAATGCTGTCGTTTGCCCTTCAAAATCTCTATCACCTCATTTGTTATTGCCTTAGCAGAGGACTCTTTTTGTTCTCTTGTCCTTCCGGGGTAAGTTAAGATTTGAATTAGAGACATGGCTGGATCAAATAAAAAGAACGAAATTTAAAGTTTCAATAAAAAGGGTATAGCTCAGTATCTGAGAGATAGGGTATGGGCTAAACAGTGCATAGGGATCCACTATTGTCGGGTTCTCGTTGTTGGACCGTTGTTCTTCTTTTCTTCTTGTGAGTGATGCTTCCTGTCTTGTGTGCTCTTGTAAAACCCCGCATTAAGCACTTCTTCTAAAAGTGCGTGCCCAAGGGAGTCCCGGCAGAAAAAACTTCAGAGAATGAAGTCAATGTTGTTGGCTAGATTGCAATAGTTACATTTGTTCGAAACTCTATCAATTACACACCTTCAGACACAAAAGTTGTCAATTTACTTAAAGATTATAGTAGTTTCATTTCTTATCTAGATTAGATATATGCTATGAGATCAGTACGCAGAGTTAAAGGAAAAATTACAAGTCAAAGAGTCTTAGATGTCGAAGGTCCTGTTATAGAGACATCTATATTATCAACTGGAACCAGGAGAGGAGTGAGATAGTAGCGGAAGCGCAGAACCGGAAATGATATAACATACACTGGAGAGGCCATAGGAAGTGTTGGTTCTTCAGGAAATGTAAAGTAATGTGGTTCTCTAGTCTATAGGAGATCCTCTGGTAGCAAACTAGCAAAGAATAATGTTGGCAGGTTCTATAGTATCTGTGCGTCCACAATATGGGCAAAATTTTGGATGAGTCTTTTGAACTGAAATGCTAATTATCTGAAACTTTGTCTTGCATGCATTGCATGAAAAGGTCGCAGCTAGCATTTTACCCAGGA
>JBQGBZ010000299.1:0-2419 GCA_052038215.1 Nitrososphaera sp. | reverse complement strand
CACTCATGTGTTACGCCCACTATTTGGCTTCCTGCACCCAGTTCATACAGTGTCTCTGTTGCGCTTGGAAGAAATGATGCAATCCTCAAATGATAAGTTGTTAAAAAATTTGATCATTTAAAAACCTGACTGGCTCTCTATCATTATGACTTATCTTTTGAAACTCGTAATTGTCTGACACTGCGTGCATCTGAAAATCAAAACCAGTTCTTGTTGCTGCTGTATAGTACAAGTGCTCATCTTGCAGTATCACACATTTGATTTTTATCTCGAAGCTTTATCATACCAACCCCTTTATGGAATGTTACCTCCATCTTCACTATTACTAATCTAATTATCATAATCATCATACTCAACGTTCTTACCTATGTTGCATTGTTGTCAGACAATTCTGTCCTTCATCTTTCATCCGCACAGGAGCAAATCCTCCTAGAAACAGTCACCGACCAAGGTACATTCAAAGTCATAGTAATCTGGACTTCAAATACGATTGGGAGCGCAAGTATGTTTGAAATCCACTTTATTGATCCTGACACAGGAAGCGAAATTGAATATATCAAGTATGATATTTCAGTTTATAGAGATGACAAGGTTGAGCTTCAGCGATTAGATCAAGTTTCTATGTTACAGGAGTTCTTCTTTGAAGATGAGGGATCCTATTTAATAAGAATAGAGGATATTGAAGATCTGGGCGAGCAAGCCACAATACCAATACAGGTTACACCAGAGTTTGGACTTGATGTATTTATTCTTTCTGCGACTGCGCTAGGGATAGGGATGTTTGCTGCATGGATATGTGGTAAGAATTTATTTAGCCGCTTCCTCAATTAATCAAAATGGAAAGAGGCATATTCTTCTTACTCTTCGTCAGTGCATTACTAGTCGCAGCAATTTTCACCCTCACAAATATTGTCAATACTACGGCCTATGCTCAAGATGGTGGTGGAATGGTGCAAACTACCAGCAGGGACTCGCTCGATATTCGCTTAGTGCCTGAATGGAGTGAGGGTGGACAGGCTACTTTCACTGTAAATTTTCTTAACCCCGGGACAGAAACTCTTCATGAGCATCAGGATTATGATTTTAGGATATTGAAGGATGGTCAACAGGTGTTCAGCACGGCAAATCAAACAGGACAGGCTGTTCTTCACAATGTCGAGGGTACATTGACAGTCCCATTTACATTCCAAGAGAATGGAGATTACACCATACAGTTGTTTCTCGCTGGAATAGGTCTTCCTGCGATACCTACCGATGAAGAAGCCACGTTTCCTATAACTGTAGTCCCAGAATTTCCGGCTGGAGGGATTCTTGCTGCTCTACTCGTTGCATCTATGACAACTGCCATAGTGCTCTCACAACGACTCAAGCTTCTCTAGAGCTGAAAGTTACCTAGATTTTTTCTTTGCGAGAAAGAGCGACAACTCCTATTGCGATGCCAGCAATACCTACGCCTAAGCCAACTAAGCTAAAGAGATAAGCTCTATCCGCAGACATTTTCGATTCCTCGATAGATTCAGCAACGCTTTGGGTTGAATTGTTGGCCTCCTGAGCCAAAATGCTAGCCTCCTCAATCTGAGTAGTCAAGTCAGTTATGACCATCTGCAGCTGATCTATGAATCCCTGTGGTATTTGGTTGTCACCACCACCATCACCACCGCTGCCACCACTGCTGGAGGTTGTTGTTGATGATGATAAAGGAAAGGCAAAGCGCGCCGTATCCTCGACATCTTCGATATCTATTGGTCCATCGATCGTCTGTCCCGATATCGTTCCCCTTAGAACTATTGTATATTGACCAGTTTGCGTAGGAAGTATTGTAGCTGTATATGTGCCGGCCTCTTCAGCAGGTAGGAACTCGAGGGGTCTGGTCTCTGTACCTTTTTGCAAGGTTGCATCCACTTGTGCAAGTGCATTATTTACTGGCTGGCCATTTGACACCTGAGTTATTATCAGGAGAACGTCATTGAGCTGGTTTACTAAAGGAGGCTCATTTACCCATCCTGCCACGATGCTGATGTCACCTATCACCACTTCTTCATGTGCACGTACTGTTGGCATATTGAATGCAAGAAATGATAAAAGTAATGCAGCTGCAAAAAATAAAGCAATTTTCTCCATTTGGTGAAAATTCCAATTGTAATGCTTATAATCTTTGGGTATATTTCGTACTTTGTACTATAGATCAAGCAAGAGTCAAATAGAGCAAATGCAGAATCTCTACCTGTGTTGCTAAGGCTCTGGCATTGTGCGATTATAGGGGCTCTCATTGTAATCATCTTTGGGTCCTACAATCTGCCGCAATCCTTTGCGCATCCTGTTTATGTCGATTCTTCGCCAAGAGCCTTTCAAAGCGTCCCTTCGTCGCCCACAGATGTCAATGTGTTCTTTAGCGAGCCAATAGAGCTCGCTTATAGCA
>JBQGBZ010000298.1:0-3029 GCA_052038215.1 Nitrososphaera sp. | reverse complement strand
TCATCTCGACCACTCATAAGTCTAGAGATCTTTTTCTTTTTTGAACGACGCCTCCTTATTAAAAGGATGGCCAAAGCCGCCACAACTATCGGAACTAATATGATGGGCAGTAGAGCGGCAGATCCGTTTGTGGTAGTTTCTTCAGATGTAGTCGAACCAAAGCCAAGAAAACCTTGATTAGGAGCCTCTCCTTCCTGTTGAGGAGGACTGTAAGAAACAGTATTATTTAGAATGACCTCGTGTGTATTTCTCAGCTCATCGCTATAAGTAATTTTAAGCGAAACAGGATAATTTCCTGCTGCAACAGTGTTACTACTGCTATTGCCTGTTGCCAGAGGAATACTAAATGGCAGAGGAGAATTATCTTCAAGATCTCCTAGGTATTGGGGTGTATATGTCACTGGCACGAGGATACTTTGGTTCACCGCTGTAGGACTTCTTACAATCTCTATTGTAGTAAACAACGCATTGGTATTTCCCTGATTAAGAAGGTTCCCCGTTAGATTCGGTACATCGCCAACATTTCTTATTGCTAGTTCGTTTATCCCTATTTCTATCTCGCCTATTACGTTTCCTCCTAGTGAGAAGGAGTCAGATTTTATCTGATCTCCTGAGATATATTGGATACCAACTTCAAAGGAAACAGGACTTCCGATTAGCGTGTCAGAAGCAAAAACCCGGGTTGGGAATCTTGCCTTGCTTTGAGGGCCTAACTCCTGCAACGTCCATCTTGAATCACCTATTATTTCTAAAGATTCTGATCTTGAAACGAGTGTAACAACAACATCAGTTATGGGGTTCCTGTTATTGTTGGTGATGTTAAAATTCATGTCGTGTGCTCGGCCTGCAATTATAGTTACCTCTGAAGAATCATTGCTAGCAGGATTGGTTTCAGTATTGCCAGTAGGAGAGCCTGCGATAGTAGAGGCAAGAATAATTCTTTCTGGAGCAAGGGTTTCTATTGAAGAAGATGGAGTCACACTCAGACCGCCTTCTGGAGGGTTTGGTAGCACTCTGAAACCAATTGAAATAGGTGTTGATCTCCTATCTCCATTAGCATTGTTGTATGTAATCTCTATGTCTAGGTTCTGCAGGGTCCCGCCTGCAGAACTAGATGGATAAACAGTCGTGGCTATCTCGGCAGACCCGTTCGCTGGAATAGATCCGATATTGAAGGTTCTGGCACCAACACTAGCAACCGCAGCGGTAGTAGTAGATGGTTGTTGTGGTTGCTGTTGGGACTGACTATCTGCACTAATGTCATCGCTGGATCCATTGTTATTTCTTGTGCCATCTGTAGCCTGATCACTATCGGTGAGAATACTGCCGCCTATAGCATTAATGTTGACGATAACACTATGCGCATCTGCTGATCCCGTATTCCTGATCGTCAATATTACCTCATTAGCTTCACCTGGAACGAGGTCCTCTGCCCCTGAAGATGCATCAAGTATTACTCTCCCGGGAAGTTCAAAGGGCACAGTTACCGTTTGTACTCTGTATGTCCCTGGTTGGGGTTCTGGAACCTTGAAGTAATTGATACTTAGTAGAGCTTCATGGAAGCCCTTCTGAGCTGTTTCTAGTACATTCACTTTGAAATAAAGTGTATACGTCTGCCCAGCCCTGACTGTGTTGCTCAGACTGGCAATTGAGGTCTGGCTAGATGTTTGATCTGAAGAATTGTCGTTAGTTGTGTTTAACGAAGAAGAATCGGTAGTACTGGCCGCAAATCCATCTGGAAGCTTGAGATAGCCGATAATGCCAGTGATGTCAGAGAAAGCTGTATTGCTTAAAACCACTGCAAGAAAAGAAGGTCCTTCGCCTGGCCCTACTTCTCTTTCAGTTGGTAACGTAGAAGTTGTTGTACCTGCCCCATTTGACAAATTGCCAATATTGGGTGGAGACGCCGCTTCACTACTCTCCACCCAATAAGCATCTATGAATCCGTTATTGAGCAAAGCATTTTGTTGTGAGGATGGGCCCGCCTGCTGCCCTGTCCCCATTTGCGTAGGTTCAAGACTGATTGTTTCGTTAACTATGACTTCGTGTGTGTTTCTGAGCTCGTCGCTATAGGTAATTTTAAGTGAAATTGGATAATTATTCCTTGCAGCTTCTTCTTCCTGTCCTAAGTCCCGCTGGGTTATCTGTAGTGGGATATTAAATGCAAGAGGGGAATTTACCGCCAAGTCGCCAAGGAATTGTGAAGTGACGCCTGGTTGTAACAATTGCGATGCTCCTTGTATGCCTAATGCATTTAGCTCTATCTTTGTGAACAGGGCTGGAGAGTTTCCTTCGTTTAGGAGGTTTCCGACAAGGTTTGGAGTGTCTCCAATGTAACTAATCGCAACATCATTTGCACTTATCTGGATGTTTCCAATAACTATTGCACCAAGCTGAAATGACTCTGTCCTTAGCTCATTGCCATTTCTAATATACTGCATCGTTACAGTAAAAAAAACAGGGCTTCCGATGAGAGAGGTCGAAGCATACACCTGAGTCGATAGCTGCTGCTGAGAACCAGCACCTATGCTCTGTAGGTTCCAGCGCGAATCACCTAGAATTCTCAATTCATTTGATTCAGAGGCTAGGGATACGACAACATCCGTTATCGATACGCCTTGATTATTATCATTATTATTATTATTTGCAACAGCAAAGGATAGATCTTGAACGCTTCCTGCGACAATTCGGATAGATTCAGGTTGATCTGACGACAAATTTGTACTGCTGCTGTTACTATTACTGCTACTGACGATATCACCCTGCGTCACCATCGTATTATTATTCATAGGTGTCCCAAAGCTAATAGGCATCAACAGAGGTAATGAGCGTCCCGGCATTGTACCCCAGGACGCAAAACTGGTAGGTAATACGTTCAAACCTGATTGGGGCGACTCTGGTGATATCTGAATGCCGAGTACATGATTTAGAGTCCTCCTATCGCCGTATGCGTCGTTATATGATATTTGGATGTTCAAAGTTGTTAAAGTCCCTGCGGCTGCATCGGCTGGAAAAATTGCGGGTACTAT
>JBQGBZ010000297.1:0-2899 GCA_052038215.1 Nitrososphaera sp. | reverse complement strand
ACCAATAGATGCGTATCATGTTAGCAGGAGGAGTCGCACACAACAGTATTTTCCTTTATATGGGAGGCAAAACTCTGACGAAAAGTCTGCAAGCAAGCTCCAGAGGTTTATCCGATCCTAGCAAAGTCTCCTAGATTAATTGATCTATTTTGTCCAGGTTATCGTCAATATGAACATGACCATGAATTCCTCCTCTCAATTCTTCACATCTAAAAAATCATGCACTCTGGAACTATCTCTATCCAATTAGTAAAAATAGCTGAAACACCAAATAAACCTGTGAATCTAAAATATATTGCTTTACAGCTGTGTACCTGCACTTGGATTGAGGTAATGACTGGGGCTGGCATCACACTCTATATGGTATACCTTGGCAACTATGCTCTTGCAGCTATAACTGTTGCAGTATTTGCACCATTGATCGGCTTTCATTTTGCGATCAGCAAAATACAACATAGCAACGTAGAATGGAGGCCAACGAGGACCGTTAAGTCACATAACTACTAAAATACCAGTTCGTCAATTGAAAGCGTCCGTGCGCAATATCTACACTTGAGCACGATATTTTCCTTGTCAATGACATCTATCAAAGATCTTATTTCTTCGCCGCTGTTTGTAATACATTTTAGATTGGGACACTTGAAGATCCCAACTATTGAATGGGGCATCTGGATTTTACGCTTTTCTATCAGCTTATAATCTCGAATAATGTTGATTGTTGACCGAGGGGCAATAAGTGCAAGCTTGTTAGTTTCACTTGTTTCCAGAAATCTGTTCTCGACCTTTATGATATCCTTCTTGCCATGTTTGCTACTTGGCACATTAAGCGCAACAGTGATCACGTTACCTTCCTTCCCTGTGATGTTTAATGCCCGTAAAACCAGAAGTGCCTTGCCTGCTTCTATATGATCTATTACTGTGCCGTCTTTTATTCTACGCACAAGGAGTCGGCTTGTATCCGACATTTCGATGTCAATGCACTACTGCTAAGTATAATATCAGGATACCGATACTTAGTAGTAGTAGTAGACGAATGAGGCTCTAACGATACATTGATTATTCCGCTGCGATAATAGCTACTTGTGGGATTGTTCAATCGCTGGAAACCAAAAGGAAAAATGTACAGTCTGAGATGTACTCAATGCGGTGCAGGATTCTTGTCCAGCTACAACCTTGAAGCCCCTATTTGCGGTAAGTGCCTGCAAAAGGCCAAATCATTAGACTCTACTATAGATCATGAAAAGATCTGCCTCAAATGCGGCACACAAGGTGTAATCTATGGCAAAGAATACTGTCATTCCTGTTACTTTGGATTTCAGCAAAAAACGTGAGACACCTCAGACAGTAGGTTTTTGTTAAGAGTATATAAGAGATTAGCGATGCTGATAAAGAATCAGTAAATATTTTTTACGTCTAAGTGTATATACACTATTGCATGCACAGACTTGCGAGTACAAAAGTGCAGAATAAAAATTTCATTCAGGGGATGGCAAATCCCTCTCTTTTACTAAAATGGCTTATAGAAGATAATAATAATATATAATGTGAATTTTGAGTATTAAAAAAAAGGCGCATTATGTGAGGTTACGAAATTTTGAAAGAAATCATGGCTTGATTGGCTTTTAGCCAAATGTGAATGTGTATATCTGGAATCCTCTTCCTGCAACCTCGATCGTTATCTGGTGGGTACCGTAGTCTTCGTGAGCTACTATATTGTAGAGTCTTTGACCATCTATTTTGATTATGCCATCCTCAGATACATCTGTGCCTCTTGAAATGTTATCTAATGTAGAGTTATTATCCTCCAAAATATGGAGCTCACCATTGCCTCCTGCTACGATGTTGACTGCCTTGGCAGAGTACGATAGCATAATGCGTCCAACATCACTTTGGAGTTCCATATGATCTGCATTGTTTTTCCATTCCCCGTCAAGGTATATCCTATTGGGCATAATGCTGGTATTACCATCTTCACCAGGTATGATGTACTTGACTACTTGATCTGGCTTGTAGCCTTCAGAATTTCCGAGTGGCGCCCTAGAGTACTCGTAGCCGAAGTATAACTCGGGAGTATTGATTCTATCAAAATTGACGGTCAATGGGCTTTCGGGGTTGCTTATTGATTGATCAATAGTCATATTCGTACCAGTAAATTCTGTACGCTCTGTCAGGAGCGATTGAATGACTTTTTCGGTTTCAGTGTATGCTCCTTCACCGATGTGATCGTAGCGTATATAACCTTCATTGTCAATCAGATATTTTCTGGGCCAATAGCGATTTTCATATGCTTCCCATGTGCCCTTTTCATTATCCTGCACTGTGGGATACTTGATGCCAAATTTCTCAACTGCCGTCTTAACATTGTTATAGTCTTTTTCAAACTCAAATTCTGGTGTGTGTACTCCTACAATCACCAGACCATCGTCGGCATATTTTTCATACCATGCGTTCAAGTATGGAATAGTTCTGATACAATTTATGCAGCTGTAAGTCCAGAAATCCACTAGCACAACCTTGCCCTTCAAATCTGCAAGTGTTATTGGCTCTGAGTTGATGTAACCTTTGACATTTGTTAACTCTGGAGCCAACTTGAACTGCGACTTATCTATTTGCACTCTAGTTATTGTGCCATTATCTTCAACTATTGTAGCAGGCACAAAGCTCTTCTGCTGACTGGAGGCAGAATTATTGAGCTGTGGACTGTTGAAATATACTCCAAAGCCAATGATAAGTGCCACCACTCCGATGCCAACCACCAATGCACTAAGGTTGTCATCATTCAGTCTCTTTCTCACACCCTCGTCATCCTCCTTGTAAGCTAATAATCTCGTTTGCCAATGGAAAGTTGCCAATTATACTCAGTTGGTTTGTAAGTACGAGTATACCAAGAGTGATCAGT
>JBQGBZ010000296.1:0-1086 GCA_052038215.1 Nitrososphaera sp. | reverse complement strand
CACCATATGGAGAGCAGGGTTCACACCAGCCTGTTTGGGTAGATCCAAGCAGACTTGGCACTGTTGCCATTATCCTGCCCCTCTTCTCCGGATCTTTGTTGTCAGTTACAAATCCTCTGTACTTACCATAGTGCCTGCTTTCTACCCTCTCTATTAACCTAGGTATTACACTATCTTCAGACAAGCATGATCACCAAACACAGTCTCACTCTCTAGGAATTATACTAACGATTAGTGACATATGTAAGAATATTGATTGGACCTTTTATCATAATAACAAAGATGACGGTAAAAGCGTTATAATTCTGAATTGAATTAAAGAAGCCTTTGGGGTTCAGAGGCGGAGGTGGAAAAATTTTCTCCACCGATCAATCCAATAGCATTCTTTTTTGCCTCCACATTTTGCTTGTAGGTTTCCTTGCTAATGACATGCGTTACCTTGGACACATAATACTGTCCACTATAAAGCTCGCCGGCACCCCTAATGAGAAGAAGCCGTTTTGCCTTTACCACTGCTTCATATGCTGCACTGTTTATCTCAGCCCTAGCATTTACAAACCAGCTTGAATCGTCATATAATGACTTGCACAGATTCTGTAGTTCTCTAGGATCAAGGGCTACAGTTGGCATGAGAGTCTGGGAAGGCGATGACGCTGCTGGCGATGATTTTGATATCCTTTCAACTTTGCTCCTTACAATGTCTGCCAGTGTTCTCTGGCCTAGCCTTGGAAGAGAACTTGATTCTATGATAGTTTTGTCAGGTGCGTTCTGCGACACATCTATCTGCTGCGTATGTACTGTTAATGGTCTTAGCGAGTCTACAAATATGTCCAGCTTTGTAACATCGCTTTCTTCTCCAAACAGAGCCGAAATGGTCTTTTGAGGGCGAGTATCTAAAACAGGCTTTCTAAAATATCCTATTATTCTGTCTGTTTTGATGTCTTTTTGCACATAGCACTCAAATCCGTTTCTCTTTGCGAGCATTTTTAGAAATTGTATATCTGGTCCCCTCTGCATTATGGCCCTGTTATCCTCTCGATGCTCCACCAGGGTGTCTTCTACCTCTGGTACAAATCCATAATTAGC
>JBQGBZ010000295.1:0-1722 GCA_052038215.1 Nitrososphaera sp. | reverse complement strand
TACGTTGCTAGATTATGGCAAACGAGATTCAACGGATCCATAGAGCAAACCTTGCCTGAAGTGGTTGCAGATATTTGGGAAAGAACAAAGAACAATCAACCGATTTCCTAGTGGCACCTCCACATAGAGAGAGTTTCTATTTAGAGAATGGAATCATTGAATAATTTCTATTATTATCATCATTGGTGTTCATTTATAACTAGTCACTCCAAAAACCCCGCGTTATGACATATTGTTTTTCTGCTTCATAGATACTACGATATACGTGTTCCTCATCGACATAGTTACGCAGAATCCGTGCTGCAGTATCTGCACCAACACCGTGGCCAGATAGCACTATTAACGCTGTCCTGCCAAAGTTGTTTACAAGCGATGCTACTTTCCATGCACGTTCAAACTTATGGTTCTGCTCAGTAGTAAGCTTACCACCCGCAAGACGATTCCGAATTATCCTTGCCATATCATCATCTGACCAGAATGTAGCACTAACAAGGCGGGATCTACATGTGGGACACGATATTTCTTCGGGCACATCCTTAGTTTCCATTACGCGCTCCCACTTGCCACAGCGTATGCAGACGAGCCGATGCTTTGTTTTTTCAAGCCGTTCTTTAACAAGCTCAATAACTCCCTTCTCAATGCTCAGAGGCATGGCTCCAGCCATCTTTGCTGAATGTTCTATTATGGGCTTTGCGAGATCTGAAAATTCATTCACTTCAACCCAATGGATCATAACCTTGCCTTGCTTTATACCGTCAAGCACCTGCTGAGTTTGTTGTATATCATATTTATCGTGAACAAGTTCTCGTATAGATTCTGCGCTTACAGGTGTCTTTGAGTATCTATCGTAGATCATTCGTGCTACTTTTTTATCGTACACCGCTTCCTTGCTTATCATCCCAAACCTTTTGGCGACCATCCATACCTTCCAATTGATGTTATGAGTGCCAGTCAGCGCAGCAATTAGGACAGGCTCGAGGTCATAAACATCCCTTAGAGCCGATTCAATCCTACCCTGTGTTATTCTTGCACTTGATGTAAACATGATCCTATAGGCATCTGATCGGGATTCCACAATGTATCCAATCTGTGACGACAGTATTGTTGACAAAAGGGATGCAATAGTATTGTTCACCTTTGACCCGAAAGCACAGTGCATTACAAGCAAGTTGCGCGAAGCATAGCTTTCAACTACAACATTCTTTGAATCAGGTATTACCTTAAGCATCTTCAGTGTGTTCTCCATTAGGGATGTCGACAGCTTGATCTTACCATTTGCCGCCTGGTTGCGTACAACTCCAACTTCTTCTGCAGTCTTGAAATCAACAGGAATCATTTCACCAACCCAATAAGGAATGTTAATTGCCGCCCCACGAAGGGGTTCGACGTTTACGACTAACCGTGCTTCATCTACAGACAATATACGCCACTGAGACCCCTTGAGTACAAACACATTGCCCTTTTCACCATAATCGCCAACAAACTGTTGGTCAAGTGAGCCTATTCGGCGCTTGCTTATCGAATCAATGACCTCAAATTTCAGCACATAGGGTATCATTGAGACATTCTCGAAGTAGTATTTGTAGGCCTTTATCTTGCGGGTATAAGTACGGGCTTCGCGCTCGTACTTGATGACATGGTGTCCAGCTAGTATGTCCAGGCAGCTTTCAACATCAAAGAGGCTGATGTTTCTGAATGGATAAGCCCGAGTCACAATCTCAT
>JBQGBZ010000294.1:0-1236 GCA_052038215.1 Nitrososphaera sp. | reverse complement strand
AAGCCTGGTCAAACGCGCAGGACTCAAGATCGGATGTCTGTGTCAACATTTCTTCTCGCAACACATACACGGAGAGAGAAAAAAGCGAGATGAGTGATCCCGTCCCTTAGGGGTTCGTGGGTTCGAATCCCACCCCCTCCATTAACCCCCAGGTTTGAACTCCTTCTCTCCTCTTCCTCTTTTTCGTTGGAAAAGAGGAAAGAATTCTGTTACACAATAAGAGATCCTTTTCTATACAACACAGAAAGCTAGCAATAATCACAAGAGAGTATATAGATAAGGCTCTGCATTTCTTCTATCTGATTTAGGTATGGATGTCAGTATCCAGCATATATATGCACTAAAGCAAAGGAGATGACATAGAGAGAGATATATTTCTCAAGACACTGTATCCCTCTTCCCTCGATTATATCCATCGCAAAAGCATCAAAGGGGAAGGAGAAAGAAAAAGAAGGGTTAGAAGATTATCCGTGCTCATGCAGGGAGACTCTGCGGTTCCCCTCATCTAGCAACTACTGAGGCTATCAACCATTTGTTAACAGATTAGTTAGTGGAGCCAAATTGAGACTAAAATTAGAAAGAAAAAAGAAAAAAGAAAAAGGGAGGGGGAATTGCTTGTTATTATTCTTATGATGCTGCTCTTGCTGCTTATGGATCTACGTCGCCAAAGTCAAAGGTCAGGATGTCCTGTCCTCCCTGCTGTATGTGCAGCTCAACGTCGAAGTATGTAAGAGACACTATTCGTACACTCCAGTTGGTGGTAGGGCCACTCGAGTTGGGGTTAGGGCATAATTCAGCTGCGCCTGGTAGAGGTGGTGGTCCAATGCTTGGAGATGCTGTTACCTGTCCATTGCGTGGCTGAACTGTTACAGTCTCACCTTGCAGTGGTCCAAAGTCTACTCGCTTTGGTGGTGGATCATTCCCACCAGGATTGACACATTGCAGATCAGCTACTCCTCCAGATGATGTCAGAAATATATCGGTAACTACGTTTCCTAGCCCAGCTGCTTTGAATGAAGCCGTGAGGCTAAAGTTAGGATTCTTTACGATTGTCGGTGTTCCAATGAAGTGTGGTGATGCTGCTGCCGCCAGCATTGGTGCCATCAATACAAGTGCAGTTGCAAATGCTAGTGCCGGTACTCCGGCTTTTCTTAAGTGGTTTTGCATTGTGTGCCCAATACTGTGAACTACTATTAACCTTTATGATTTTGGAAACATGATGCAAAACCATGCAAT
>JBQGBZ010000293.1:0-2822 GCA_052038215.1 Nitrososphaera sp. | reverse complement strand
GTTTCAAGAAGTGTGAGTGAACGTGCGGGAGTACCTGTTATGATAGTCCCATATTCCAATTATCATGATAGCTAAACGCTGCACCTGTCACGCTACTACAACCATAGGACATGCAACATATATCATAATTCCTGAAGTAATACTTCCAATCAAAATCTCCTGAACCCTGTGAACCCTAGTTACAATATAACTACTATTATCAGACTCAGTCCATTTCCTTCAAGGTAGTATCAAGAGTTTTAATCCTGGGGAAGCAGAGCATGGGATTACTTTTTGCACTCTGTTAGCAAAAGAAATAATGTCGACCTACCTTTTACCCCAGCTACTCAAAATACCGACTGCCAACAGCAACTTAACGTGACCATTTCAGTATTTTGCTTCGTTAACCCCATATCTTCTTCCTGCGATTTAACTGAACGATAATAATTATTATTATCAGCCTTTTATTACGCCAAGTGGGATCAACCTTGCAACCTTGGTGGCGATTCCAAGGTTGTGCGAAACCTCTGCCACAATATCAACATCCTTGTATGCCTGCGGAACCTCCTCTACCATTCCTTCCCGTGTCAGTGTTCTAACATAAACTCCCCGCTTCTGAAGAAGATCTTTTGCTTTTTCCAAGGTATATGCGCGCTTTGCAGCAGATCTGGACATAACTCTGCCAGCGCCATGAGCAGTTGAGCCAAAGCTCAGATCCATGGAATTTCTGTTACCCAGTAATAGCCAGCTCGCAGTGCCCATAGAGCCTGGTAGCATAACCGGCTGACCTAATTCACGATAAACCTTGGGTAGCTCATTCATTCCCTTAGGGAATGCCCTTGTAGCTCCTTTCCTATGAACTACTACTTGCCTCGTGCCTTCTCCTTCTATCCTGTGTCTCTCTACCTTGGCAATATTGTGAGCAACATCATATACCAGCTTCATATCTTCAACTTGCTGATCGGTTAGGGAAAATACTTTTCTGAATACCATGCGCACCCAATGGGTAATCATCTGGCGATTAGTCCATGCAAAGTTCAATGCAGAATTCATTGCAGCCTGATAGTCTTCGCCTTCTTTGGAATCGTTTGGAACGCATGCGAGTTCACGGTCTGGCAAAGATATACCATACTTTCTTAATGCATTCTCAGAAACTCTCAGGTAATCACTGCATATCTGGTGGCCAAAACCTCGAGAGCCACAGTGAATAAGGATAGTAATCTGTCCTTTCTCTTCAATGCCCATTGCTTGTGCCGCTTTATTATCATATATTTGGTCAACCTTTTGAACTTCAAGAAAATGATTGCCCGAACCCAGGCTTCCTAACTGTTGTGAACCTCTTTTTTTTGCAGTATCAGAAACTTTTAAAGGGTTTGCTCCCCCCATGTAACCCTCTTCTTCGCACACATTTGCATCGCCATCATAACCATATCCACGTTCAATGGCCCACCGTACTCCTTCCACTGCAACTTCGTCAAGTTGTGATTTTGATAATGAAATAGTGCCTTCACTTCCAAGACCCGCAGGGATAGCCCTAAATAATTCATTAACTAACCTATCTATAACTCCTCTGATGTCGTTTTCTGTCAGATCTGTCCGAATAAGTCTGACACCACAGTTGATGTCATAGCCTACTCCTCCGGGGCTGATAACACCATCTTCTAAATCCATAGCCGCTACACCTCCTACTGGAAATCCATAGCCCTCATGGCCATCCGGCAATACAGCTATATGTTTCTGGACCCCTGGTAATGTCGTTACATTTACTGCCTGATCTAATGTCCGATCTGCAACCATGGCAGAGAGGAGCCGCTCATTGGCATAGATCGTCACTGGCACCTTCATGCCTTCTATATCATTTTTTTCGATCCTATAACAGAAATCACTAATCCTGTCTATTCTTCTTCCTCTTCTTGTAAGAAATTGAGTAGCAGTCATTTTCTCATTATAGCCCTGGTGTATTTTCTCATTGTTTCTACCACATCCTCGTCTATCACTTGTGAGAAATCTTCGTAAAATTCGCCCACTGCTTCAAAGAGAAAAGGAGTCTGCAATACTATTACATCGTCTGCAACCGTCTTGAGCTTCGTAATTGTGTCTCTTGGCCCAACAGGCACGGCAACTATTAGCTTTCTAATCTTTTGGCTTCTAAGCCAATTGATTGCAGCAAATACGGTCGCACCAGTTGCTATCCCATCATCAACCAAAATCACAAACTTGCCTGCAAGTTGATAATCCCTGGAGCCTCTAAACTTGAGGAGGCGACGCTCAATCTCCCTTTTCTGGATTGCGACCTGCTCATCGAGATATGTTCTTGGCAGATCAAGCATCTTTATTATATCCTCATTAGGGAAAAAACTTCCGTCATACATTACTGCCCCAACAGCTAGCTCTGGATTAAAGGGGGATCCCACTTTACGTGAAACCAATACATCGAGACTAACTCCTAGGCGTTCCGCTATGACATCGCCAGTAATGACTCCACCACGAGGTATTGCTAGGATAATTGCATTTTCTCTGTTTATAGAGTCTCCATACTTTTTATTTAGTTTCTGTGCAAGGAATTCTGCTGCATCCCTCCTGTCTTTATATACTCCAGGGTCGCTGAACTTTGCACCTCCCCTTGGGATGGATTCTGACATGTACAATAGAGGAGCATCGATACTATTTGTAATCTAGGAATGCACTGCAATGCACTATAATGATAAGTCTAAAACCAATTTTTTCTTCACTTGGTACTTCATGTCGGAGTACAATAGTTCAAGGAGGATCCGACATAGGATGTGTTCTTTCCAGAAATTTCTCCTTAATTTATCGAGAGAGGTCTTTATTTGTGATCATTT
>JBQGBZ010000292.1:0-8378 GCA_052038215.1 Nitrososphaera sp. | reverse complement strand
AGTGGATAACAAGATCCACTGAACCAATGTCAAGGCCCAGCTCTAGCGAGCTTGTGCAAACAACAATACCTGCCATGCCAGACCTGAGTGTATGCTCTGTCTCTTCGCGCATCTCCTTTGAAAGCGAGCCATGGTGAACATCTACTTTTATATCACTTTGATTTTTCAGGATGGTTCCGAGATATTCTGCCTCATCCCGCGTATTTGTAAAAAATAGTACCGTGCCCTTAATGTCATTGGTCTTGACATATTCCGTAACAAAGTGGGCGACATTGTTGAGCGATCCCTTTACAAACCTGACCTCAATGTCATATCCGCGACTTGCAGGGTCAACGAGTACCGCCTTGTGTCTATCAGCGCCACAAACAAACTGAGCCGCCTGCTTTAGGTTTCCTACAGTAGCAGAAAGCCCGATTCTTGTTATCTGCTGCAATGAAACGGCTTGTAGTCTCTCAAGGCTTATTGAAAGATGAGCGCCACGCTCATTGGAGACTAGCTCATGAACCTCGTCTACTATTACCCATTGCAAACCCTTTAGTGCAGCCAGCATCTTATCACTTGTTAGAATTATTCCAAGTGATTCAGGTGTTGTTATCAGCACATCAGGAGGGTTTTCTAGTATCTTTTTCCTAGCCAAAGCAGTAGTATCGCCATGCCGAATTTCAACTCTTAACCCTTCTGACTGAGCATAGTGTATGATACGACGAAGGACGTCATTATTGAGTGCACGCAGAGGTGTAATGTATATTGCCCTAATTGTGCCGATGCGACACTCTTGATGGGCAAGCATAGTAAATACAGGCAGGACTGCTGCTTCGGTCTTGCCAGAGCCTGTGGGCGCGACCAGCAGACAGTTTATCTTCCTTAAAATTATCGGCAATACCTTGCGCTGTATGGTAGTTAGGGAAGAAAACCCTTCTTTTCGGAATTTGTTTATTATAACATTTTCTTCTTGATGGTGATGATCGTTGTTGTCACTTTTCAGTGTCTGCAGCTGTCCCTGTGTGCTGCTGTTGTTGTTGCTCCCGCTTTGCTTTTGCGCTTGATCTTTCATAAACCATCACTGCAAATAGGCCTGCAATGAACAGTCCTACGGCAACCATGACGTAAGAGTCAAAGTTTGCAATTGTTTCTCCGCTCATTGGAGACTAAAGTCATCATACACTCAATAAATATATTCGTATATTATTTGACCCTGATCCCAGGGGGTAACAACACTAAACGTAGATTAGTTATGTGCACTTATTGAAATTTTCCAATCCTAGCGGATAACAAAGGGAATACTAATAGACTAACACACGTTACTTTATCTTTACTTAATTTAGTTGAGGCTCTCTTCCCTTAAAGTGCTCCCGAATAGGTTCAATTATCCTGTTGATATAAGTTGCAGTTGAGCTCTTTAGATCCATTGGATGGATCTTTTTTGTGACAAAATCATGTTCTAAATCCTTGTAGCTAGCATATGTGATGCTTCTACCATATTTAGTAGGCCGCTCAATTACAAACTCGTCAAATTCATGGAACACCACATAGCGCACTAGCTCAAGAACTGGGTTGCCTACTGTAACTTCTACAGGGCAGAAGGCCTTGCTTATTTTATTGCGGATCTCCTTTTCGTCATCATGGATAAGGATCCCACTTGCAGGCTTGCTCTTGCTCATCTTGCTCGATATTCTCACGTCTTCGCCACTACCATGTTCATCGAAGTTTATTCGCAGAGGTTCAGACATGCCCGGCAGCAAATGATGATGTACAAGTACTGGAACCTTCCAGCCGAGCTTGGGAAAAATCTCCCTGACAAGCATATGGATCTTTCGCTGGTCCATACCAGCATGCACAATATCAAGGTCAAGCGCTTTTATGTCGACTGACTGCATTGGAGGATACAGCAATTGTGATAAATCAAGGTTTTTTTCAGCCTCACTCCTACCCATTATAGTAAGAGACCTCATTGTCCTTGCAAGTGTCATATGCTTTGAGAAGTGCACAAAGTTCTCCCAATAATCTTTAGTCCCCTTATAGAGATCACTTCCAAGCACTACATTGACTCCAGGGCAGAAGAATTTGAAAGCATCAGAATAGTACTGCGAGACTTTCTTTATCTTATCCCAATCACCCCCCATTTTGTCGTTGATGTAGGTGTGCCAGTCAGCTAAAAAGACAGTAGTATTAATGCCAGCCTTCATAAAGTCGTTTATCTTGAATCCTGTCATGACAAGGCTGCCAACGTGTAGCACTCCCGATATCTCCAAGCCGATATAGTGCTTTGGATGAGTCTTTGTTTCTATCAGAGTACGAAGCTCGTCTGCTGTGACAACCTCCTCTGTAGGCTCACGCATTATGAATGCCAGTCGCTCATCGACATCCATTGTTGTAAAAGAATGCGACTGACACACTTCTATAAACCTTATACTAGATACATCTTGAATAGTCAATATGTTCAAAGAATGTACTCATGTCAAGTAAACAGAGAAGATAGATAGATTCCCATTCATGCGGAAGAGACCACCAAGTTGTTGGTAGGATTACTACCTACCATCCCTTTTTACCAAATATCGTATAGCATATTGTACAGAAGCGCAGGGATATGACATCCTGACAATGTCTGCAGTATGTTTAGCCTATTTTCGAAAAACCCTTAAACTCCCTTTATATTCTATTTTGATGGATAGTAGGCATGGAAAATCATTATTATATGCCTGGAGTTGCGGTACTTGCCTTTATTATATCCACTAGTCTGCTGCCATCAGTATTTGCTCAACAAAACAATTCTCAACAATTTAACACTACAGACACGGGTACCTTGTATGGTCAATCTTCAGTACCAACTGATGATAACTCTACAGGGCTAAACGTTACAAGCACGGATGTCCCTGTGCTTCAGCAGGTGTCTGAGAAAGGCATCTATCTAGTAGAGCTAAAATGGCCTCTAGTCTATAGTGACGCAGAGAATTCCTTGCAGGTAGAATTAGTATTCAATAACGCCAGTGCTCCACCGCCTACTAGCGATACAATCCCTCAAAGAGAAGACAACTTTACTGATTCAGGTCTTGAAGATGCACGGACTGTTCCGGCAATTCTTGGAGGTGAGCCTATGCAAGTTGAAAGCTACGATATGGCAATTTTTACTCCCGATGGCAGAAAATTATGGGAACAGCTTGACCAGCCGGGGCAAGGAGGGAGAGCAACGCAGAGAATCGAACTTGATAGCAACTACACAGGTCCAGTCACGGTAAATATAAGCGACATCAGGCCAGGCGATAGTATGGGCGAAGCCGCCAGTGGAGCTGACATGACAGACGCAGTAACATTTGCTGTTACAATAGCACCAGAATTTCCACTTGTACCAGTATTGCTTGCTATTGGGATCGTAGCTACCATTGCAGTTCAGAGATACAGGCATCGCATAATATAAGATTAATAATCTGAAATGGATAAAAATTGCAAGTTCACAGGTCTTGTATATGAGTGATATTATTTCGTGGGATAAGGCCATTGGCAAAAAGGTGAAATCAAGTGACGACAAGGATCTTGGCAAGGTTGAAAGCATAACCCTAGATTATATCCAGACAAAGGAGGGTATGATATCAAAAACATATTACTTTATCCCAAAGTACCACCTTAGCGGATACGATGGCGATAAACTGTGGGTGTCACTTACGAAAGATGAAGTAAAAGCAAAGTTTGAGAGAGAGAGCCCCCCTGAGCCATCCGAATGGGAGACGCAAGAGTATACAGAGCGCAGGAGGACTATAACGCAACAACACCCAGATTTTATAACAAACATTCCAACATACAAACCTTCTTCAGACATGGTTCAATTGTCATGGGATAAGATCATTGGCAAAAAGGTGAAATCAAGTGACAAGAAAGACCTTGGTGAAGCAGAAAGCGTTGCAACTGAGTATATAGAAGTTAAGGAGGGAATGGTCAGCAAGAAGCACTACTATATTCCCAAATACTACATTCAAGGCTTTGACGGCGATAGCTTGTATATCTCACTCACTAAGGAGGTCATCAAAGATCGCTTTGAGCGCGATAGTCCACCATCTCCTTCAGAATCGCAGACTCCAGAATACCAAGGGCGGGTGATCCAGGCAGAATCTGTTCAGCCGCAATTTGTTCACGGCGTGCCCAGGAAGGCAAGAGAACCCTTGACGGAAATATCAGATAATTACTCTGGAAGAACATACAACATACCGTGGGACCAACTGATTCACAAGCATGCCAGGACGACTGACAAAGTAGAGATAGGATATGTTGAGAGAATAGGTGATGAGTTTATTGTGATAAGAGAGGGGGTATCAAATGTCCATGTATATTATATTCCCAAGACGTATATCCGCGAATATGACGGAAGCCAGATATGGATAGATGCACCGAGCGGCCTTGTCAGATCCAAGTTTGAAAGGAAAACCGAACCTCCAGTTGAGGAGCTGCGAGCCATGGCAACAGAAGCTCCGCGTTATAGAAAGATTGAGTCGCAAGCACAGTTCAAAGAAGAAACAGATACAAGCACGGTAGAAACTGACGTCGACCTAAATCAAAGCAATATAGAAAAAAGATAGAGGGTGCCTAACCTGCGCCATTTTTTATGCAACTTTTATTACTGATGCGTAATTTGTGAGCCACTCTCGATGTTTCTTGTAATCTGGGTCAGCTTCCTTCACTAGCTGCCAAAATTGGTGTGAGTGATCAAACTCTATTAGGTGCATAAGTTCATGGATCATAACATAGTCAATGACATTGGAGGGGGCTGCTATTAGAAGCAGGTTGAAATTCAGGTTCCCGTTTTTTGAGCAGCTGGCCCATCTTGACTTTTGATTCTTTATTGATATCTTGTTGTACTTGACATTAAACCTACGTGCAAGCGTTGGAAGTCGATCTGCAATTATTCTGGCAGTCTGCTGCTTATACCATTCATGTATATGCTGCTTATATCTTCGTCTATCAGTAACGTGAAATGTTATCAGTTTAATGGCGTCACTGACCACTGTTGATGGCCGCCTATCCTTTACTACATGAAATCTATACCTGCTACCAAGGAAATAGAGGCTATCGGGTTCTAGCCCCCCGTTACGTTCTTTTAATTTACTATAGTGTTGAGAGGTCCAGAGTATCCAATCCCTCTTTGAAGTAACGAAGATCTCAAGCTCTTTGGGATTGTAGCTCAGGGGCACCATAGCCTGCACGCCATTTATATCAGATACTAGCCGCAACCGCTTTGTCCTCTTGTTCGGGCAGATCCCAATTCTAATGGTCATGTTGTCATCAAAAACAACTGATAGAGACAATTAACAGATTCAAGTTTTGATAGTCGTTAAAGAATTTTATGCATAAAATAGATACAGCCTAATACGCTTTTTCTTTCTTAAAGACTCTGTGGCTATTGATAAATTTATGGTTTACAAAATATAATAGTCATGGAGTATTTTATATAAAAATTAGTTATAATATTGCGTGATATCCTTTTTAATAAAATGAGTTCGTACTTATGATATCATGGTGTCAGGCAAGTATTTCAATAAAGGTGTCAAATCTTTGGATTCCCCTCATGTTGGACATGTTGTGAGGGAAACCTCAGACAAAATTGTAGTCTTTGGTGAAGGCGATGATAGATATGATATTCCTAAAGATAAGATTAGATTTGCCGCAGCCAATGTTTTGATTGACTTACCATTTCATGAAATTGTGAAGAACTACAAAGTTAGCAGAGAGCAGCCACTACCTATCGATAGTGAGCATGTACATCCTGAAGATTTACCAGAGACTGTAGATTTGGCAACGTATGAAGGAAAATATCCAAAGTCGCTCTTTAACAAAGGTGTCAGAACGCAAGACGAAGAGCACATAGGGCACGTGATGACTGAAGCGGGAGACAAGATAGTGGTATGGGGACACTATAACTGGCGGTTTGACGTTCCAAAGTCAAAGATTATTGCTGTTGGCAGAAATGTCATTTTGGGAATGGATTACAACGAGGTATTCAAATACAAAGTTGACAGAGATGCTCCGCTGCCCACGGGAGAACCAGTAGATCGTTTAGCCGAGGGAGCAGAAAAAATGCAGTAAATTAAAAAAGAATACTTGATGACAAGTATTTCATAAATTATCACATTCCATATTTCTGATAGTATATGAGAGCAAATGATTTTTTTATAAAACTAAATCACACCTGCTTGCCGCAGCTTTTGCGGCAGATAGGTCTCTGAGAGGTACTTGAAGCCGTGCTTGAAAAATGCGTCAAGCTCGCACTTTTCTTTGTTCTTCAGGAATATATCAAGCTCTTTCTGCCACTTTTTGTCTTGAAACCAAGGTTTTTTCTTCATATCGTTTGCCCTGTTGAGATCTTCTTCTGACGCAGCAAGTCTTGCAACTTCGGGTATATTGTATTCGTAAATGTCTGAGAATAGCATACCAAGTATTTTGGCATCGGGTGTGACAAGCCTGTAACTATCGTAACTGAGCGATTCGCTTCCGATCTTGTATCGCAGCGCAATGCCAAGCCCCCAAGGGTCGGCATCTGCAAAAACTACCACAGGCTTTTTCCATTCTTCATTGAGCGCCCTAACCATCATTCTGGTTGCTCTGTCTGGCTCACCCGAGCCAGTCATCAAGATTGCATTGTGCTTCTGTATAAACCCAGATTTGCGTATATTGTTTAGCACAGTATCTTTTTCCACCACCATCACAAAGTCGGCCTTAACGTCTACTATTTCAACGTCGCGTATGTTGGTTGGTATCAGCTGCGACGTAGCTCTGCTGCCAAGATTGCAATTTATGATATCGCCCCCAACTCGAAGTGTAATCGGGCCGGATATCATGCCCTTTGGTTTTGAAGTGACAGAGAACTCCTCTCTTGGAACACCAGTCAGGAGCTCAATTGCTTTGATTGCATCATCCGAGTCGTCTTGGCTGTTCCAGAACTTTTGTTTGTTCTTTTCATCGCCCACAGTACTCAAAGTGGCGTAGTACATCCCACGTATTGTGCTCTCCATTTCCTCATTTAGCAGCTTACGCACGGCATTAGCCATTACCAGATACTGTGCAAAGGTCGGTATTTTCTTAGTACTGTCAGGGCTTATGCTGACCGTCTTGTCACCAATCGTTAACATTCTTTCTTCATCAGACCAAACTGTGTTGTCATAACCCACCTTGGGGACATTTAGCACAGGCATGGTCTTCTGTACCATAAGATCAGTGCTGACATCTTTCATTATCAGCTTAATTTTTTTGATAACTTCTAGGTGACGCTTGTCGGCAGGCATTCTTACTTACGCCTCCGCCCCTTTGGCTTAGTACTATCAGATACATTGTCAAGTGTCATTTGCACTTGATCCTTCTTCTTGTCTTTTCGCAGAGTTTCCGGTATCTTTTCCTTCTTCATCAGTGATTTTGTCAGCTTACCCTTTCTCCTTCCAGCAGTCATCGTAAGCTGTTGATCCTTATCGGGCTTGACTACTTCGCCATGGATCTCTAATGATGTTTCTTCTGCTTCCTCTTCAAGGCGCTGGCCAGTTATCTTATCCTCTTTTTTGTCTAGTACTCCACCCGTGATCTCACCTTTGACGTGATTTTCTGCAAGCTCGGCAAACGACTGCTCTAGCTTAGAAGCGTCAAGTCTAATGGATTCTGAAATCGCACTCACTACCAAAGGAATGTAATACTTATATAGGTTAAGCCTGCCTTGAGCCTCTTTCATCCTTAGCTCTTTTCTTATCTGCGCGCTCACCTTGCGATAGAGCTCAGACAGGCAATATTTCATATGTTTTTTCAGCTCGCCCTCTGAGGCTATGCTTTCCTTGCCGGCAGTCTTGTATGGGATCTTAGTAGAGCAAATGTGGAAAAAGGTATGAATTGGCAAAAGTTCTACAGCTCTATCAGATTTGATTTCACCATTTGTAAATTGCGCCTTTGCCTCTTTTTTGGTGATCCCCATTTTATTTATCTCAACTTCGGAGACTACTTCCCTTGCTACGTCTGATCCTTCGTCGTATAGCAGAGGAATCTTGTTTGCGAACCTATAGAGCTTGAATGAGGGTATGTCACCACCATACGCTATTCCGCACTCAACAATAGTAGGCCTGTTGTTGATAACACAAGTACGTGAGGTATAGGCAGTGAGTGCTGGCTTCAATAC
This sequence comes from Nitrososphaera sp., assembly GCA_052038215.1. Taxonomy (GTDB): domain Archaea; phylum Thermoproteota; class Nitrososphaeria; order Nitrososphaerales; family Nitrososphaeraceae; genus Nitrososphaera. The sequence continues at coordinate 238 of JBQGBZ010000292.1, read as the reverse complement.
CTTGACTGTGAGCTGAGGCCGTTGAATTTCTGTAGTGGATGTTTCTTTAGAAACCGTCTCCCGAGTGGTGATAATTGTATATTCAGAGGTCATTCCAGTCGTTAGGATCTGTTCTCCAATTGGGCTCAGATGATCCGTATTTGCCTGCTGGAAGTTGATATACTTACATACCTTCACTATTTCTATAAGTTCATTCTCAGCATACTTGTCAGCGGGCTTGTTCTCTACTCCTGCTTTA
>JBQGBZ010000291.1:0-1472 GCA_052038215.1 Nitrososphaera sp. | reverse complement strand
CCTCTCTTTCACTTCCTACGATAGAGAGGTTTATTTGCCATGGAAGAGAACCAAGAGCAACTAGGATTTTTTCAGGATACAACGCCTACGACAACGCCGAAGAAGGGTAAATGTGCTGGCATTCCCATATACAAAGTTACTTTGGTACGAGAAGGTAAATTACCCTGCTATGATCAGCGGATTAGGACTTCTGCGATTGCCAGCACCATACTGCATAACTACCTGGATGGTGTAGACAGAGAGCACTTTGTGATACTACTGCTTGACCAGAAGAACCAAGTCATCGGTATCCATACGGTATCCGTTGGCAGCTTAACGGCATCGATTGTCCATCCGAGAGAAGTCTATAAAGTAGCGATTCTGCGCAATGCTGCGGCAATCATTTGTGGTCACAATCATCCCAGTGGCGATTGCCAGCCTTCCAGAGAGGATAGGGCAATAACGCAAAGGTTAGTAGAAGCAGGTAAGTTATTGGGCATGAGCGTATTGGATCACATTATTATAGGAGGTGAAGGAAGGTATTTCTCGTTTGCCGATGAAGGACTGTTGTAACCACATATAGTATGAAGATCCAGGGTATCACAGCACTCTGGATCTTCTCACAGCCTACCAGTACCTCTCATCTGTCTCTCTACCCCATCGATAGAAGAAATCCGTAGAGTACCCCTCACCGCTGAGTACATTACGGAGTATGCGCATTGGCAAAATGCGTTCGGTACAAAGGACGTGTGCTCTTCCTATTTTTTGCTACTCATAGTTTCATTTGGTACATTTTATCTATTATGAAGTACGTATCAAGTGATGCTAATCCACTTCAGAGAAAAACCAGTAAGGGATATAACCGAATGGCTTTGATCTTGGAAGATGCCTTGACTTTATACATTTTTGAGCATCCAGAGCAGGAAGATGATCTCAGCCTTATGTTATCAGGTCAGCTGTATACCAAAGATCCTGCATCATTCGTCGTACGTTTGAAGGCATACCAGAGTTTCTCGGCATTCTTAGAATGGTGTTGGGCAAATAAGTATGTGACGAAATCAGAGTACAAACTACTTCTGAAGGCATATCGCAGCCTTGTCAATACTCTTTGTGAAAAGATGAATCAAGGAAAATAACTGGCATAGCTTTCTTACGTCCATTTACCATGTGAGACCATTCTTTACTATCAATGACTATGTAGACACTCCTATTAGCCTCACTAGCTAAGGATAGGCTCTCTAAAATCTCAGAATAGCTTTAAAACGGAGATCGGTATCAGAGTAGTATGTTGGCATGGGTGAGAATGTGACTAGGCTTAAAAGCTTCATAAACGATTTGGGATTTAATGCTATTAAAAGTGTGCGATAGAAATGGACAGATCTAGGACTATCCCCTAGTGATGACATTATAGTTAGATCGTTTATTGCTTGTCTGATCTAGCTAATATTCACTGAGTACGTCTGGTAGTACTTGTATGACATCAGGAATGTGAA
>JBQGBZ010000290.1:0-1799 GCA_052038215.1 Nitrososphaera sp. | reverse complement strand
TAGTGAGCGCAGCTTAAAGCTTTATTGTTATTATCATTGCATCATTATCATCTGTTTTACTAAGGATTCTAGACCTCAAAGTTGGTATCGCGTAATAGTTGCTATGCTCACATAGTTCAGAATGCCCTTTTTGATTGCATAAACGCATGTTAAAAACATAACATGACATCATCCAAAGAGGAGATGTCTGCAAACCCCTCTGGATGATGCTATTGATTGTTGATGACTTGACTTGCAAATTTGCAAGTGTGTGGGATATTAAATTATTGTTGTTTGCCTTGGCTTATAATATTTCCTTCTCCTTTTGCTAACTTGTCACGGTCCTATGTAGGAGTGTTGCCCAGTAACAAAAGCGCTCAGCATCTTTATTCGCTCTATTTTGTCCGCTTTTTGCTGCTTCTGTTCCTCCGTGTCGGCTGCAGCATTTTCCACAGTGGTGCATAACATTTTAGCCATTGCAGCCACAGCCTTGTTGAGCATATCATTAGTTCGTTGCTGCTGTTCCTCCTGCAAAGAAATCTGTTTCTTCATAGCCTCTGTTTCTTTTTCCCTCTGAGCAAGCTTGCCCAAGATCTCATAGTTTGCCTGCTCATTTCGCTCTGTAATCTCGGCGACTTGCTTTTGCAACTGAATTGCCGCTTTTTGATCAGTGTTAACTGTAAGCAAAACTACTGCCTTGAGATAGTCATCTAGGACCTCTTGTTCTGTTGGTCGCCAGTAGCTATCGGATATGCCTGAGCTATGGCCCATCAATAACTCAACATTGAGAGGTTTCATGACCTGCTCTGCACGACTTTTGAAGAATTTGCGATAGGAATGTGTGGTTTTCCATTCATGTCGTCTAGTCCCTTTCTGCAATGGCTGACGCAGATTCTGCTCCCATATAGCGCGATCTAGCAGCTTCTTAATCCCCATTACACTCAATTTTTTGGGATTTGTTGCAAGAGCGCGTTTGGCACCATGTTCAACGTTAGTGGTTTGCCATAGATCTCGCATAACCCATGATTCACCTGTGATGTTCTCGCCATGCGATTGGCGAAAAGCCAGCCATTCTTTTAGAGCATAGAAAGCTTCTGGTGTGATATAGGTATAGTATTGCTCAGGCTCATCAGCATAGACTACCATTTTTGCAGCTGATACTCCCGTCGCTGCTACAGCTTGACCATCATCATCATCATTTCTTTTTCGTCTTTCTCCTCCTCTTTCGGTCAGAATAAGGATTATATGCTTCCACTTCAGAAAATCCCAGGCCCCTACCCTTATCCCTCCACTACACATAACATACACTATAGGCTTGATTCTTCTGTCAGGATACTCGACTAGCTTTCTAATTTCTTCTATAGTGGGAGCTCTATCATTGGCAGCAGTTTTTGCTCTGGGTAACCCCTTTTTAATCCGCTTCCAATTAAGCTGCAAGTCATTTGCTTCATAAAATGATTTTAAAGGTATACAGTAATTTGACAAAGAGGTAGATGATATCTCCTTATTTACCACCTTTTGGCGGTAGCTATTAACATAATTGATAATACAGTTAAGAGACCATTGCGGATCTGTTCTGGCTTTCTTGACAAAATTTGCAGCTTGTTCCTCTATATTATTTCCTGGCAGTTGTAGATAGTTAAAAAATAAACTCAAGCGATAAAGGTACTGCTGTTGAGTTTGGGTCGTAGGTAAATAAGAGGTGAACAAGTACAAGGCTCCTGGTTGTGTTTGCTGTTGCACTTCCAATTTAGCTCGCAATATTTTTTAGCTAGCACTTTGTTATAAACAGACAAGTCAGTCTCACTAATGTAAATTAA
>JBQGBZ010000289.1:0-1733 GCA_052038215.1 Nitrososphaera sp. | reverse complement strand
TGTTGCTAGGAAAAAGAGTGTGTCATCTGTTATGCTGTGAGGTTATTTATGACTGCAAATATTTCTGACAACCTAGATCTCTGTTATATTGACATTTATCATCGGCATTTACCTAAATAATTAGTCCATATCCTTATTTTGCGTCACATCAATTCTTCCTAGGGCATCATGAAGCCATTTCGATCATTATTGATATCGACGTTAATAACGATTAGTATTGTAACATCGCTGACAGCAGGATCTGTTGCTACAGTACCGTTTGGTAATCCTCTAATTGCAAACGCACAACCGTCACAGTCCTTCACAAGGGAGGAGCAGCTAGAAACACAACAAGAACTAGATACGGCGATTCGCCAAGGAACTGTAACTTCGTCACAGGACCCGCTCCCTGGTCATGAGGGAATGCAAATGGCAAACATTTTGCCATTCAGAGGAGATGGAAGTCTCTATAGCGGAGTGCTGACGTATACAGCTACTGCACCAGTAGAGGTTATGATTCTGAATATGCAAACCCTTAACGAAACTGAACAGGATATATTAGATACGTTAAATGCGACGGCTGGTGGCGAATTTGGATCACTGTTTACATTACAGCTTGATGACCAAACTAGCTTGTCTGGCTCTTATATTACTCCTTCATATGCTGGGTCTGCAGTTCCGTCAGCATCAATTCCATTTGTAGGTAACGCAGTTTGGCTTCACACAATTGATGGAACTCCATTTTCTGCAACCTTTGCTGTGAATGCTCTGGTTCTACCTTCGCAGATTCAGAATGTATTCAACGATCCACTGATAACAACTGAAACAAATACACTTGATGGTGCTGAAGAAGATGTCGAGGGTGAGGTCACGGAGGATGTTGATAATGGAAATACCACTGATACCGATACCGACGGACTAACTGAAGAAGGTGATGACTTGGGCGCTGAAGAAGATGCAACGGCTACAACAACTACAGGAGACGATGACGGTGATGGTGTAGCGTCAACAGCCGCTGACGACGATACTGCGGAGGATGTGGACGGGGACGACAATGAAGAAGTAATAGTAATAATTCCCCAAGATTCTTCAACGTTAACCGATGACGCTTACAGGCCAAATCCAATTGAAGTCAATACAGGGGACACTGTCACATGGATCAATGAGGACTTCACATCACACACAGCCACCTCGGGAAGCCCGGAATCCGGTTCAACTAGTATGTTCGGTGGGACAGATGACTCTCCTGAGATAATAGGGCCAGAGGGCGATACGCAGTCATTTACATTTGATGAGGCTGGCGAGTTTGAGTATTATTGCACATTACATCCTAGCATGGTAGGAACCGTCATTGTGACGGAAGGATAGGATCGCACTTGGGGATCTTCAGGTCATATCCGGACCAAAAAGGTCGCAATACTCCTCTGAATGTTTGAGAACCAATAGGATAAGTGGTGTTCTTCGGTACTCGAACTACAACTATCATAACTCAAGTTTGAGTTATGAAGAACTTTTCGGCAAAGAAAAATGCTATCTATGTCGTATGTTGCACATTTAGGATAATGGGACTGCACTACGCTAACATAAAAAACAGCCATCCTGTGGAAGCATTATCCTAATTGTATTCCCTTACAGACAGTTTTTCAAAATTGTTTGTAAGTAGCCACTAGTTCTTGGTTTACTTGTCAGGACATACTAGCTCGCAAAGTTGAAAGATTATAATGCTACTGACAACAACTATAGGATAAGAAAAA
>JBQGBZ010000288.1:0-3189 GCA_052038215.1 Nitrososphaera sp. | reverse complement strand
CTGTTGAAGTATGATTTGATTTTCATTCATAAGCTCACCTATTTTGTCACACTTTCCTGATTCTATGGCACTGCATGCTTGCAAGCAAATGTCGCTAGCCTGTTTTGCAAGACTTTCAAAGAGTATCTTATTTGTGTCCTTAAACCTCTTGACAGCTGCCACAAGGTCCGAAGTAGAGTGCTTGATTCCGGTGCTGGCAACGACAAGGGAAAGCGATCCCTTTGTCTCTATGTTCTTGAAGCTTTTTGATTTGCTGCAGTACTGCATCAGCCCACCAAAGGTGCTGACATAGCAATCTGCGCCGGAAGTTCTCTTATGAATCAGCCTCTCTGATTCGATCGCAAGCTCGCATACTTTCTGTTTGCTGGGGTTTTTTTGGAAAAGCGAATCTACAGCAGCCACCGTTGCAACACATGATGCAGCAGAGGATCCGAGGCCTATGCCTGGAGGTACTCTCGAAGAAATGTCAACCTCTATTCCTATATTCTTCTGATTTCTCTTCAATAGAATCTGTCTGATAGCACGGTATAGGGGATCCAAAACTGCCTTTGCTTTCTTTCCACCTTCAAGTGCATTAAATTCTCCATTATGCCAGTATTCGCCAGCGACTCCGATGTCTGATCTAATAACTATTTTGTGATCATCATGTATTATGGTGCGAGCATCAACAGATATGCGCTTGTTTATAGCCGCAAGTATAGCCGGGCTGCCGTATACTACGAAGTGCTCGCCAAACAGGATTACCTTAGCCGGTGCAGACGCCTTGCCATGGCTGCAAAACTGTCGAGTCAAGCGCCATTTGAGAAGTAGATTTTGAGTCATTTAAAGCGTAGCCGCCACGCTGCGACGCCGCAGCAGCGATAGCGCTGCAGCGCTGCAGTTCTTCAGTCATGAGTCTAAGTTTCTTTCGAAGTCTGTAACGAGTGTAGCGTTGCTTTAACTTTGAGAATTGTTCAGGGTCCTCTAGGTATTTCCTCTCACTATCTGATAAGATTTGCATGAAAAAGGTGTGTGGGTGGGTAAACCACCCAAAAATGATCATCGGTTAACAGTTACTAGGCATGAGATAAACAATAGTGATAAAGAACTACGTGTTTTAGTTCCCTACCTACTTACAACAACTTACAACTATTAGTAACCTCATAAGAAGAGGCGCCGTCTTGCGGCGCCCTTGGGATTACGAAATCAGTCTTGCCTGCTAGATCATAAAGGAATCTGAAAGTATTATATATAATATACGTGAGTGGTCCTTAAATGAAGGATATATAGTCTATACCCCCTTTTTTGAAAATATTTTAAACTATCACGAGTTAATGACAAAAAAATGAGACACAATTGATAAATAGATCAAAAGTGTGTCTGAGACAATGAACGAAATAACAACTACTAAGGTATTAGTAATAATAGCAGTCATTTTTGTAACTGCTGCGCTAGTCACTTTACCCTACCAAAACCAAGTAGCAGACGCTGCACCCCCTGCAAAGAGATATCAAGTCTATGTAACCCTGACAGATGTTCCTACTAATGCAGAGGACTTGATAGTGAATGTCACCATATCACGGGGATTTGGTTCTGTTGTACAACCGCAAATCACGACAGTGACTAGCCCATCTGAAGGTGATGATGTAGGAAAGTTTGTTTTTAGAGTGCCATCTGGAAGCAATGAAGACAGCGTCAGGGTATGCGGTAATACAGATGACTTCTCAGTCAGTTCATGTGAACTATATCCGTTACCCAGCCAAGGAGGCGGTCCTATTAGAGTGGATTACTCCTATCCAACATAGAAAGAGAGGAAAGGAAGAGGCTAAGGTTAGCGCCATATGAACCCCATTTTCGTGCCTTTTTATGTTATCCCACTCCCATAACCTGCGGTCGTAATTGTAGGTTAGAATGTTGTGTAATGAAAATCTAAAGTGATATAGTTTCGTCTTATCATATGCACCATGAAGCATACGATAATGATGATCTACTAGCACAATGATTGAGTTGTGTTATGTCTGCCATGGCTCATATGAACACTATGGAAGAATATCCTACCACTGCACTTATGTCTCCTGTAACATCTCCACTTGTTGCATACTTTAGCAGTTCCCCTTTTGCAGCACCAAGGTTCTTAGCGGCTACCATCATTGTCGCAATCGCCCCGTAGCCACACGCAGAAATGTTCAGCCTCTCAAGGACAGTGTAAAACCTGTTAACGTCAAGTGCAAGTATTGCCTTTATCAGCTCTCCATCCTTCCTATGTGCTTCACTATTTGGTTCGTAGTGTGTAAAGTCTGATGATGCTAATAGCAGAGTAGAATCAAGAGCATCCATTTCCATTATCGTATGTGATATTGCATTCCCAAGGTCAGAAGCTATATCTCTATTCTGAGAGACTAGTACAACTGGCACAATTTTAAAATCTTGCTTGGTGTATTGCAAGAAGGGCAGCTGAACCTCCAAACAATGGTCTCTACTGTGGGCATAATCGTCAAAGTCTAGAGTGGCTGATCTTCTTCCTATTTCCTCAGCCATCTGGGAATTGACTTGTACGTCGCCTAGCGGCGTCTCCCATATACCATCTTTCATGGCAGCCACCCAAGAGCCTATGCCATAGTGATTTGGGCCCACCATAATGACATCATGAAAATCTGCTGATGATATTTTGTAAAAGCCATTTGCAGCAACCGCGCCAGAGTAGATATAGCCTGCGTGAGGCGATACAATGCCATAGATCTCGTGCTGCTTATTGGTAGAGGGAGCAACAGCAGAAGTCATGGTCATGCCGGGGCCAAAGCGCTGGTTGCGGAAAGATTGGTCAATAAGTGCTCTTAGCTCCCTAGCGTTGTCCGGATAAAACATGCCTGCGACAGCAGGTGCTCTCCTTATCAAGATATTCCCCCATTAGATTAAAGCCGAAACAAGTAATATAATTGATAGTTTCTACCGAAAATGTACTCCACTATAACAGGCCTTAGTCGTATTGTTACTCTAACGCCAAACATGACAAGATTTTTGTGTACCTTCTACAAAGAAAAATTAAACTACATGGTAGTACAGTCAACTACGAAATGTGGTCTCGTTGTCTGGTTTTTCATCTCTGTGTATTACTTGAGCAGTGACTTGAGAGAATTATTGAGTGAGCGGTCCTACTGTAGCATCAATAGTGTACGTGACAGTGAATGGCTCTGAATTTCGTTTATGAAA
>JBQGBZ010000287.1:0-2190 GCA_052038215.1 Nitrososphaera sp. | reverse complement strand
TAATAATAAAAATAAAAATTAGGAGGAAGGAAGGACATCACCTTATGACTTGTACGTTATACCCAATTCTCCTTTGTTGATGCTACTCTAGTGTTATGACACACTATAGAGTGGATGTGTGGTGATGTCTCTCTGCAGAGGTGGTTGCCCCCATTCCTGAGGAGGATATTATTAGCCGACAGCGCTTGTTTCTTTTCATCGAAATTTAGCTCAGTCCTGCAAGTGATGTGTTATTTGTTGGGAAAGCGATTGTGTCAATATCTTGCGAGCATCCAAAACTGCCAGACCAGCCAGGAGTGTTGAACTTTGTCGTATTTCCTCCTTCCTCTTCAGATGATTCGCAGAATATTGTACTATCTATTGTAACGTTGCCAGCTTCAAAGTAGGAGACATTGCCATAGAGCCTATATCCATAGATGCCATCTGCTACTATCTGTCTCGCTAGGTAACTTCCAGTCTCACCGAAGACTCCACCAACATCAATTCCTTCCTCGATTTGGTCTGCATCCTCTACAGATGTTGCACCGTTAAATGACTCCAAGTCAGTAAAGTAATACTTGTCCGCTCGAAGCTGTGCATCGCCAATTGGAAGCCCTGTAGCATTATCACTTATAGTTACTTCAAGTCCATGTAGACCATCATGTGTGCCAGGTTTTGCTCCATATGAGGGCTCATTTGAGTGACCAACGACTACGACTATGCCTATACCTTGCTGGTCTTCTTCATCGCCTATGTTTATTGGCAGTATGGTTTCCGCATGTGCAAAGGCTGGTTGAATTGTTGTAGGAGATGACAATACGATTGCAAGTGCGGTTACAACTGCTATCGCAGATATCGCGCTCTTTTTCATTGTTTTTCTCTTCCTACCACTTTCTGTCCAACTACTATTGCTATTGTACTCCTTCTTCATGCTCATCTATTTATTCGCCCTCCTCATGCTCCTCGTGGAATCCAAGACCATCATTTTCTGGATTATCGTCATTTAGGTCAAACACTGGATTTCCTAGGGTTAAGTTACCTGGAAGCTGTGTCACTGTATATGGGGATTCGCCTATATTACCAAGTACTCGCTGTACATTTACATCCACAACATCTCCTGGATTAAATGTTAAGTCTTCTGTTGACAAATTGATCAATGCAATATCAGTAACCTTTGGTGCACCTCCGTTTAGTGGGTCTGGGATGTGTGCATGGAACACGCAACTTCCTGCTGTTGATGCATGGTCAATATAGTATAATGGTATCTTGTCTACAAACGTACCCTCGACACTTTCGTCTATGTGTCCTGCAATAACTGTTACCTGAGGAACATGGGTTTCAGGGTCGCATGGAGCCCTCATTAAAAAGTGTCCTGAAACAAAATTTGGACTTGAATCATAAACAGGTAGGACTCCTGTGGGAGGAAGAGTTAATCCATCTAGTCTGACGTGAGTATTGTCAGGTATATTGTCTCCTTGCACGCCAGCTTCGAAACTATGGCTTGCAAGGGCTACGGAACCTCCATAGATTGCAAACAAGGTCCCTGCAGATATTATCGCAGAGCCTATTGCTAGCAACCTAAGGTATTTTCTTCTATCGCAAAATTTCACGCTTATGAGAAGAGGGGATTAGATTAAAAACTGATTGGAGCATTCGACGAATGCTCTAGATACCTTTCGGGGATTAATAAATCCAATTTAATTTCAAGCTGATGAGCTTCTTCTTTTTGCTCTCTTGTTGAAGTCTAAAATTAATATGATTATGCCGACTGGTAAAGATATGATTACTAAAACAAGGATGATCTGAGCCAATGTGCCTAACGCCCCTACTCCTCCTCCCTCAGTGGCCACTGGAACATCAAAGTTAGCTATCAAGGGATTATTTTGATACTGGGAATCCCCTGATATTCTAGCTTGTAAAATTACCTCGTGATCAACTGCATTTAGGAAAGTATGTCGAAAGTCAATGTCTCCAAACTCATAGAACTTGTAAGGATATTGGGCAGAAATATTCCCAGAACTCTTTTCTTTTATCACTAACGCTGCAAATACTCCATAGGTGTCTTGGTTGTTTTGCGTTATACTAAATCTAAGCATTGTCATATTGTTGTTAATTTGTGCTGGTGATGGGCTCGTCTGAAACAAAATCACGTAGTTGCCAATGCTTTTTGACATTATATCTGACTGAGCACCAGGAAGCGCGGCTAGATGA
>JBQGBZ010000286.1:0-1111 GCA_052038215.1 Nitrososphaera sp. | reverse complement strand
AACAACAACAATAATATCCATAACGCTTACCCTTGGCAAACCCTCCAAAGAGTTGGAGGAGTATCTGCAATAATCATTTTAGCATTGATGCCTATCCAAATGGTGGTCTTCTTAAACTGGCCGCCACCTGATACTGTAGTTGGCTGGTTCCTGCTCTTTCAAAATAACCCGCTTGTGGGACTGATCGACATGGATCTCTTGTTGATTGTTGACTATGTGCTGATGCTAATGGTCTTCCTAGCCCTCTGGGCTTACCTCAGACGCGCCAATGAATCCTTGATGGCAATTGCTTTGGTTCTTCAAGTCGTAGCTACGGCGACCTACTTTGCATCGACTGCTGCCTTTGAGATGCTTTCGCTAAGCAATCAGTATACAGCTGCTAATACAGATGTAGAGAAGTCTACGCTCCTAGCAGCAGGATACACAATGCTTGTTACCTGGCAGGGAACAGCCTTCAATGTGGGATATGTTTTAGGTGGTTTTGCCCTTGTCATTGTCTCAGCTGTCATATTACGGAGCCACTATCTCTTCAGTAGAGTTACTGGGTATGCCGGAATGGCTGCTGGTGTGTTGGCCTTGGTGCCTGCTTCGGCAGGGATGATAGGTCTTGCATTTTCACTCGGATCACTTGTGCCTACGGTAATATGGTTGGCCCTGATAGCCCGAAGGCTATTGCAGTCTCGTCCCATTGAAACAGATCCTCTACCTTCTAAATAGTCGTCGTCCTTGTAGTATTAGTAATAATCACTTAATGCTGAAATAATATACTAACAAAGAGGAGACTCGTAGAACTTGACAGACATCATAGCCTACTTAATCTATGATAAGTTATATCATTCTGCTGATAAGCGGATGTAGTATTGCACAATAATACATCTCTAAAGCAGACGTAGAATCAAAGTTGTTAATGATTCTATCATCTCTTCGATTGTAGAGTCATAGTATCCTTCCCAGATAGTCAAACGGCTTTGGCACCTGCTTAAGCTTTAGTGCTTAAGTGCAAATTATCTTGTATCTTGCCATCGCTGCCAAGTCCGGATTCGTCATCGTATGGATGTGAGTTAATCGTCTTAGAAAATAGTTAAGTACCCGCCCATAAACCGAAAAGTTA
>JBQGBZ010000285.1:0-1828 GCA_052038215.1 Nitrososphaera sp. | reverse complement strand
TGTCAACAGGAGCATTTGCAATAGACCCAATAACCACAACAAAAGATCGAGGCCTACACTTTGTAGGAGATCCACAGCTGACTGTTAACAAAGAATTTGATGAAAACGACAGAGTCATATCTGCCTCATTGTCAGCTACAGGAGAAGTAGCCGGAGCCGGAACTGGAGGACTTGCAACATTGAGTGCCACAGCTGAAGTGACACAAGGATGTTTAACGAATGAACCACCAGGCAATCCAGGAGGCGGACAAAATGAGCCATCAGGTCTCCAGACAACAGATACAGAAGTGACAGGTTCAGAGACATTTGAAACAACAAACGGCAGAGGTACATTTTCAGTGACAACTGAAGAAATAACAACACCTACTGCAGACTTTAGCTGTCCATCAGACCAACAGACAGAAGTATTAGTATCTGTCCTATTTACTGACATAACACTGACAATCACAACAAACGAAGGTAAAGAGATAACAGCAACATACGCTGACCAAGACCCATAAGACAGAATAAGATATACACGAAAACAATCTTTTTCTTCCCCTTCTTTTTTTCTTGTCTTAGTTTCAATCTGAATCAGCCAATTCTCCAAAATATCTGCGTCCAATTTCTCTCAATCTCCATTAATGAAAGGTCAGCTTTTCTGGATCGCAATAACCGTCAGTACTCGTAATGATTAGTGTACTGATATCTATGGCATTTAATAAAATGCAGAATGACACACTGGTAAAGTTGGAAACTTAAAATTGTATAGTTTAGCAAGTTTTTGATGTAATCCCAAAAAGAAAGATACACGCCAGAGAATCTTTACCACTTGACGATTATGAATTCATTATCCCGTACAAGTGGCTAACTGATCTTATATTTTGATGCGTAGAGGTTCTTATTGTAGTTAGCTGGCTGTATCAGATGATATAATAAATAAGACTATGCACCGAAAGTAATGAACACGAGATATGCAACGGGGTTTGCGGCAGTTGCAATACTTCTTGTAGCTGTAACCTTAACGGCTGTTACTGCCATCTCTGGAGTATTTGCCCAGACGGAAGATGCCGAAGATACTTCAGAGGATTCGACAAACCAAATAGATGAAGAAAGCTCCGACATCGTAGAAGATGCTGAAGATCAAAACGAACTTGGTGAGGACATCCTAGGAACAGAAGATGACTCAGAATCAGCAGAGGAAGAAGTTGAATATACATCATCATTTAGAACCGAAGACTGCACATTCAGTGCCACAGGCAGTAACCCGTACTTCATATTGGAGCCTAACTACCGACAAGTCCTAGTGGGAAATGAAAGTGGGACAGCAGTTGAGCAGACGATCACCGTTCTAAACGAAACGAGGGAAGTAAATGGTACCCAAACAAGAGTAGTTGAGGAGAGAGAAACAGAGGATGGCGAGCTATTAGAAATATCAAGGAACTTCTTTGCCATTTGTGATGAGACAAACAGTGTCTTTTACTTTGGAGAAGAAGTTGACGACTATGAGAATGGTGCGATGGTGGGCCATGGAGGCGCATGGCTTGCAGGTGAGGGTGATAACAATAAGGCTGGCTTAATCATGCCTGGTACAGTACTGTTGGGTGCAAAATACTACCAAGAGATAGCGCCAGACATTGCAGTAGATAGAGCAGAGATAATTGAGACAGATGGCGAGCTAGTGGTTCCTGCAGGCAGCTTTGACGATGTGCTAGTTATAGCAGAGTCTAATCCACTTGAGCCCGGTGTGGAAGAATTGAAGTATTATGCACCAGGGGTAGGTATCTTGCAAGACGAAGACTTGAAACTGGTAGAGTATGGATTCATTGACGGGCGATAACGTTGTGAG
>JBQGBZ010000284.1:0-1021 GCA_052038215.1 Nitrososphaera sp. | reverse complement strand
GGGACATTAGCCGCGGTGTTTGAGCAATATCCTCATATCGGGCGAGTCCTGCCGGCCATGGGCTACAGTGAGGAACAGATCAAGGATTTATCAGCCAGCATCGCCAACACTTCTTGCGATCTGGTCCTGTTATCCACCCCCATCCACCTCTGCCGACTGATCTCCTGCAATAAACCTACCCTGAATGTCCGCTATGAATATGCTGATCATGGTGAACCGCGCCTTGAAGAGGTGTTAAAGAAAAGAATGTCCTCGAGTAGGCGTTTTTAGACCGCACCCATTTGCAACCACCCATCGGGCGCTGCTGCCTGAGCCTTAGACTTTCCTGCCAGATAGCATTTAGTGGGCGAGGGATTGGTATACCCAAAACCTGAGGAAAATTTAAGTTACGCTCAAATTTGTGATATCATTTTTCTAGAGAAAAAATGGCTAACAGAAGCAGCCAAGGCTGCCGCATAATATTAAGCTAAGTTAAAAAAAGGAGGCGTAATGAGGGAGAAAGATATTTATATGGCAAAGGAAACAATGAAGTCTGCAATAGAGAAAGGCCCCTGGAGAATTGTCCTGATTTTAGGAGTGATCCTGCTAGTTTTCCTGTTTTTAAGTCCTAGGGTTAAGGTTGGTGCAGGTGAAAGAGGAGTTGTTCTTAATTTTGGCGCGGTCCAGGAGAATGTGCTTGGAGAAGGGCTGCATTTCAGAGTACCTATAATGCAGCAAGTTGTCCTGATGGATGTTAAGGTTCAGAAAGCAGTGACTGATGCTGCATCTGCCTCATCTGATCTTCAAGATGTGACCTCATCAGTTGCGCTTAACTATCATATAGTACCTGATAAAGCAAATGTTGTATATCAAACTCTCGGAGTAGAATTTAAGACTCGCATTATAGACCCTGCAATACAGGAAGTAATGAAAGCTGTATCAGCCAGATATACAGCAGAAGAACTTATAACAAAGAGAGCAGCAGTAAGCGAGGCCATGAGAGAAAACCTTGCTGCAAGGCTAATGGATTATAATATAGCAG
>JBQGBZ010000283.1:0-4563 GCA_052038215.1 Nitrososphaera sp. | reverse complement strand
GCGCAGGGTAAAGCGCTTGATAACAAGGTGCTTTGAGCCAGATTCAATTGATTTAATGAAGCCGCTAGCAGTCGATGTCATCTAACTAGTAGACCACCAGGACCAAGTACGCCGCCATATATTAGTGCAAGGGCTACGAACATGTTGATGAAAGCGAGAACTATGAGTTTATACCAGCCAGTGTGAAGCAAGATGTCTATCCTAATTCTCGGACTAATTCCCCTAGGCAGAAGCATGAGCATGATAATTCCAAACGTCTTGAGTGTGAACCAAAAGATGGCGTTGGCCGTAGTTGCATCGTATATTACTGGAAGTATGGTCTCACTAGACTCTGGTCTTATTTCCGCTGGGAAGATCTGAGGTCCAGCCCAGCCACCGAGGAACAGAACGACAAACAATGCAGCCAGAGCATACGTCTTGATGTAGGACCCTAGCTGGATAAGACCATATATCATGCCGGATGTCTCAGTTAACCATCCAGCCACAATCTCAGACTCGGCCTCGGGCAAATCAAAGGGTACTCTCTCAAGCTCTGCAAGCGACGAAATGTAGAATACAAAGGCGCTTATCGGCAAGAAGAGAATGAACCAGTATGACTGAATCTGCGATTCGACAACTTCTGTGAGGTTGAGCGTGCCAGACAACAAGACTACGGAAAGCGCTGATAGTATGAAGGGGATCTCAAACGCAATCATCTGGTGAAGAGCTCTGAGCCCACCAATGAACGGATACTTGCTATTGCTTGCCCATGAGAAGAGAAGAGCAATAAGCGGAAAGAAGCCAAGGATAGCAAAGACTGCCAACAGGCCAACATCAATATCTGCTACGACCCATCCAGGAGCTGCAGGTATAAGGGCAATGACTGCTGCAGCGGTTGCAACAAATGCTATGGGTGCAGCCCAAAAGATAGCTTTGTCGGCTCCTGAGGGAATTATAATTTCTTTAGATATAAGCTTGAGGCCATCTGCTATAAGCTGCAGTATACCCTCGATCTTGCCAGCATAAAGTGGACCAACCCTGAGTTGCATCTTTGCAAGGAATTTGCGTTCTATGAAAATTGTTGCTGCAGCAATAAGTGCAGCGTAGGTAAATCCTGGAAACACTGCGACCTTAAAGAACGTACTGTCAAGGAATCCCTCAATGACCGGTACGGCACTCTGCGGATATAATATAGATGTGAGAAATAGATATGGCGTTAAAACTTCGCCGTCAATTTCAGGTAGCGGAACATAAAAAAGGATGATAAAAATGAGCGGGAGTCCTACGAGTGCTACTATGACCAGTATCCAGAATATGAGCCAAAGTAGGCTGCCTACGAATCCTCCAAAGCGGGCATCTTGAGGATATGAAGCCATTTAGTTATCTGTCAGCCTCCACCGGCCAATAATTGAGTGACCAATAAACAGCTGGCATGTCTGCAAGTCTTTGTCCAACGAGGAGATGCGGTAAGGCAAGTATGTTTCTGAATGAACCTACCGATATCTTAACCCTATAAGGCTTTGGTGTGCCATCGCTTACAATATAATATCCAAGAGCGCCTCTGCCAGACTCGACCCGGCGATAAGCTTCTCCGGGTGGCCCTTTCGGATTTGGCTGGAGCTTGGCGCGGACTTCTCCTGAAGATGGAATTTTATCCAGTAGTTGCTCTAGAATATAGCATGATTCCTGCATATCAAGTAAGGGGACATATGCTCTTGCAAAGCAGTCTCCTGTTTTCATATACTGGACCTTAAAGTCGATTTCGTTATAGATGTCATATGGCTCGGCCTTGCGTACATCAAACGGCACGTTGGATGCTCGTAGAACGGAGCCTGTTACACCGAGTTTGATGGCATCTTCCTTTGAGAGTACGGCTACGCCCTCAGTCCTCTGTCTAAAAAGCGGATTATTGTAGAAAATGTCCTCGTATTCCTTGAAGCGCTTCTGTAGGTATTTTATCTGACGCAGACATCTATCCTTGAATCCTTCTGGGACGTCGTTTCTGACCCCGCCGGGGATGTTAAAGGCATGCGTCACTCTAGCACCCGTGAGTGCTTCAAGCAGATCGATCATGAGCTCTCTGTCTCCAGTTGGCCACATGAACATTGTGGAGTGACCAAGAAATATGCCATAGATTGCAAGCCAATAAAGCGTATAGACTTGGCGATTAAGCTCAGATGCTATTGCTCTGATGAACTGACCTCGCCGGGGTACTTCGACCCCCACAAGCTCCTCAATTGCAAGACTATAAGAATAGTTGATATTTGCAGAATCATGAATTACTGGTCTCTCAAGATGAGGTATATTTTGGATGACGTTTCTATGTTCGCACATCTTTTCCTCTCCTCGGTGGACATAGCCAGGATCTGGATCGCAGAAGACGATGTAGTCGCCATCAACTTTGATAACAAAGCGAAAGTGGCCCGAGCCAGGATGTTGTGGGCCAACACTGAGTGTCATCAGCCTGTCTTCTTCTGCTGACTCTTTTACTATCTGAAGCCCAAGCCTCTTTGACTCTTCAAACTTTTCTTCAATGCTTGTCATATCGGTGTTTTTATTCTACCTCCCCTTTATCTTGAAGTCTTTTCTAAGTGGTGGAATGTCTGCCCAGTCTTCGGGCAATAGGAACCGCTCGTTCCTTGGGTGGCCCTCAAAGTATACGCCCAGCATTTCATAGCACTCCCTTTCGTGATATTCCACACTCTTGTAGACGTTAATTAATGTTGGGAGACGCGCATCATCTCTGTTAGTTCTAGTTGTAAGCCAAAGTATGTGACTAGCAAGCTCCTCACGAGTGTATGATCCTAAATGATAAATGACTTCAATTTGATTGTCCTTTGGATAGTCTGTACCCGCAACAGACTCTGCGTGATCAAAGCCTAAACTATCGCGCAGAAAGTTCGCGACTCCTGCAATGTCCTGTGGGTCAACTTGTATCTTTATCCTGAGCGGTTTAATGAAAAGTACATTGACTGTGTCACCAAACTTGTTTTTTATCTGATCAACAAGGCCCTTTTCGAAAGCTGGGGGCTCAGGCTGTGTTTTAGCAGGCTGAGATGTTGTGTTTGCCTTAAAACCAGCACCAGTTGCAGAGGCAGCTGTAGTAGCTGGAGGTTGTGAAGGCTTTGCTGGACTTTGCTTAGGTTGGGAGGAAGAAGAAGGAGGAGAAGGTTGTGATGGTTGGCTTTGTCCAGTAGTAGAATCACTTGCAGTAGGGGAGTCCTTTGTTTGCCCGCGGGCTCCCACTTTGTTCAGCTCTTTCTTATTATTATTGCTCATGCTGTTACCTTATTTTGGATCTCTTGATCTTTTCCTGCAAAAGCATGGTGCCTTGAATCAGTGTTTCAGGCCTTGGAGGACAACCGGGTACATAAACGTCTACTGGAACAATGCCATCTACACCCGGCAGCACATTATAGGAGTCAATGTAAAGTCCACCTGTAATTGCGCAAGCGCCCATAGCGATGACGTATTTTGGCTCAGGCATCTGATCATAGACCATTCTTAAACGAGGGGCCATCTTTCTTGTAACTGTCCCCTGGACCACTATAAGATCGCACTGGCGCAGTGAGCCAAAGGCTTCGATAATACCAAACCTTTCAACATCGTATCTAGGACCCGAAGCTGCACCGAATTCGACGCTACAGCAGGCAGTTTCAAGGTGGACAGGCCATAGTGACCACACTCTTCCCCAGTTTATCGCATAGCCCAATGGTGCATCTAGTGCTTTCACTAGTACGTCGCTTAGCTTGCTTACCATCACGTTAAAGTTTGAGGGGCTTACAAGTTCTTTTTTCATTGTTTATGCCGGTCCTCTTCATACTTTTTTCCGTCACTTAGATATATAATGCTTGTTAGCGATATCACCAAATTCCTTTTCTCCCTGCAAGATATAGTGCGTATCCCATGGCGGCAAACATTATTGCAAGAAATCCGATAATCGGAAGCGTGGCAGCACGAGGGATATTGAATAATGCAGTTCCCCAAGCATACAAGAATATTGACATCACGTCAAATACAACGAACATCAGGATGTAAGCGTAATATTGCATCATGAAATGCGATCTGCCCTCTCCTGTCGGCATCTGGCCGCATTCCATCGGCAGGAACTTTACCGGATTGTACCGCCGTCTTGGCGATAATAGACGAGATAATATCAAAGCAGGAACAGATGCTAATAGGCCGAAACCGAGCATGTAGAAAATTGGAGTGAAGCTTGAGGCGGTTTCTCCGGCCAAGATATGGATTGATTTTTTTATAAGGTATAAAAACTTTACATATGAATGTAACAAAAATTGTACTAATCAACTAGATGGAGTACCTATGCCCAATCTATTTTGCGATGCACCTACAACTCTAGTATCGCATAGAAATATCAGAAACGTTGAAGGATCAATTGATGTACCTATATAATGTTTTCGTCAGTCCAACTAAACAGTGATTTATATCCAGAAATCTGAACGAAAGCTTCAATTCTTCGTGATTGTATCTAAAGGCCGATTTAGTGGAACGTAATAACTCCCCGTAATGAGAGTAACAGTAGTATTTGGCTTGCAATTGTTCTATTCTTTATGAGAAGACTCA
>JBQGBZ010000282.1:0-12954 GCA_052038215.1 Nitrososphaera sp. | reverse complement strand
ATCTTCAATATCCTCTATTCTTATTACATAGGATCCCTCATCTTCAAAGAAGAACTCCTGGAACATAGAAACTTGATCTAATCGCTGAAGCTCAACCTTGTCATCTCTATAAACTGAAATATCATACTTGATATATTCAATTTCACTTCCTGTGTCTGGATCAATAAAGTGGATTTCAAACATATTTGCACTCCCAATTGTATTTGAAGTCCAGATTACTTTGACTTTGAATGTACCTTGGTCAGTGACTGTTTCTAGGAGGATGTGCTCCTGTGCGTATGCAAGATGAAGGACACAATTGTCTGACAACAATGCAACATAGGTAAGAACGTTGAGTATGATGATTATGATAATTAGATTAGTAATAGTAGAGATTGAGGTAACATTCCATAAAGGAGTTGGTATGATAAAGCTTCGAGATAAAAATCTAATGTGAGATACTGCAAGATGAGCACTTGAACGATACAGCAGCAACAAGAACTGGTTTTGATCTTCAGATACACGCAGTGTCAGACAATTACAAGTTTCAAAAAATAAGTCATAATGATAGAGAGCCAGTCAGGTTTTTAAATGATCAAATTTTTTAACAACCTATCATTTGAGGATCGTATCATTTCTTCCAAGCGCAACAGAGACACTGTATGAACTGGGTGCAGGAAGCCAAATAGTGGGCGTAACACATGAGTGCAAGTTTCCACCTCAGGCTAGGAAAAAACCTCAGATCATACGTTCCTCTTTTGACCCCGGTCATATGACAGCGCGTGATATAGATAACAAAGTAGTCGAGCTCATGCGTTCAGACAAGGACATTTACATAGTAGACGAAAATGCCCTTAAAAGGGTCAGTCCTGATCTCATTGTTGCACAAGGGCTTTGCGAAGTTTGTTCACCATTTACTAAAGAGATAAACAGAGCTGTAAACGTTCTCAATGGCCAGCCGGATGTTCTAATTCTTGACCCCCACGATCTTGACGATATACTTATCAGCATAATGGATGTAGCCGAAAAAATAGGAAAGGTTAGAGAGGGGCGAAAACTTGTAGCTTCTCTGCAAGCTCGTATAGACAGTGTGCGCAGTATGAAGATAAAGTTCAGACCTACTGTACTATGTGTTGAGTGGATTGAACCGCTTTTTACCGCGGGACATTGGGTTCCTCAGATGGTTGAATACGCAGGTGGAATAAATGGTCTAAGCACTGTTGGCGAACCCTCTCGGCGAATGGATATAGTAGAAGCAGAGCAGCTGAATCCAGATATTATTGTGCTGATGCCATGTGGCTTTGATATAAAACGAACCTTGAAAGAATTGCCAGGGCTTGCGAGCAATGAAAAGTGGAATTCGCTTCAAGCAGTCAAAAATGAAAAAGTCTATGCAGTCAATGCAAACGCGTATTTTAGCAAACCAGGGCCGCGAACCGTGGTAGGTCTTGAAATAATGGCAAAAATCCTGCATCCCGAGGCCTCGCAGCATATCAGGGTTGCTAAAGGCTCTTACAAAAGAATTAGTAAGTCATTGGGTTAAAGAGACTTCGATATACACGTCATCCGGGATTTTCAGACGCATCAACTGTCTTATGGCCCGGTCATCCGCCCCGACGTCGATTACGCGCCTATGGATACGCATTTCATACTTGTCCCAAGTGTTTGTTCCCTGTCCTGCAGGAGATTTTCTAGTGACTACTTTTAGCTTTTTTGTTGGAAGTGGATGGGGGCCCCTCAATCGTATACCTGTCTTTTCACCAATCCCCCTAATCTCGTTACAAACACCTTCAAGTGTTGTAAGGTTGGTGCTGGTCAGTTTGATTCTTGCTGCCTGTGGCATTTCTATCGTCCACTTTACTTCTTGGTAGGATCGTATTTGTCAGTGACGTTCAACACGACTCCCGCACCAATTGTCGTACCCATATCTCGCAGTGCAAACCTCCCGATTTCTGGGAAGTCCTTGAATGTCTCAATCGCCAGGGGCCTTACGGGCTTGATCCTGACAATGGCAGCATCGCCTGTCTTGAGGAATTTCGGGTTCTCCTCTGTTGTTGCACCCGTTCTAGGGTCAATTTTTGAGACAAACTGTGAGATCGTTGCGGCTACCTGTGCAGTATGGGTATGCAAGACTGGTGTATACCCTGGAGCGATTGCTGTTGGATGATGAATTACGATTAGACGAGCCTCAAGCTCCTTAGCAACAGTTGGTGGGTTGTCCGCAGCGCCAATCATGTCACCTCGCTTGATCTGCTTCTTATCTACACCTCTCAGGTTAAAGCCTACATTGTCACCTGCTTCTGCAGACTCTAGCTGCGTGTGATGAGTCTCTATTGACTTGATCTCGCCGGCCGCTCCAGATGGCATTACAATGACTTTCTCGCCGGGTTTCATCTTACCTGTTTCTACTCTACCTACTGGAACTGTTCCAACGCCTGTAATAGAGTATACATCTTGTACTGGGATTCTCAGAGGCTTGCCTACTGGTTTTTCTGGAGGGTCTAAAGTGTCAAGTGATTCAGCAAGAGTAGGTCCCTTGTACCAAGGCATATTCTCCGATTTTTTAACCAAATTGTCGCCCTTCCAGCCAGATATCGGGACAAAGTTGATCTTGGCCGTGTTATATCCTACTAACTTGAGCATCTTTTCGATTGCGTCTTTAGCTTCCTTGTAACGTGATTCTTGGAATCCAGCATCATCCATCTTGTTTAATGCCACTATAAGTTGATTCACTCCAAGTGTCCTTGCAAGGAAAGCGTGTTCTCTTCCTTGCCCTCCTGGTTCAATAGCTGCTTCCATTTCACCTGGCTTTACAGAAATGACCAAAATTGATGCGTCGGCCTCAGACGCACCCGTGATCATGTTTTTGATAAAGTCTCTGTGACCCGGGGCATCGATCAGTGTGAAGAAATACTTGGATGTTTCAAACTTTTGGAAAGCGAGATCGATGGTAATACCTCTTTCGCGTTCGTCTTTGATGCTATCAAGAACCCATGCATACTTGAAGGTATCACCTTTACCAGTTGCTTCTGATTCCTTTGCATATTGCTCGATGGTTCTCTGGTCAATCGCACCCAGATCAACCAATAAATGACCTACAGTAGTGGATTTACCATTATCTACGTGACCTGTAACAACCAGGTTCATGTGTGGCTTTTTGCTAGCGCTCATAGAGCAGGAACGCCCCATGGGCTTTATTTGTATTTCGCCTGGAGGGTATGAAATTTTATGCAATACATCCGTTAACAAGTTCATGCAGTTTTCAGTTCAACTGTAACTTGTAAGCTATCGGAAGGGTTTTAAATGATAAGTCGTGACTTTGTTTTATTATGCGAGTTACCATTAGCGCTATCAAGGCCGATATCGGCGGGATTGGCGGCCACACTTGTCCAAGCGTAGAACTTTTAGACACGGTCAGGAACTTTGTGTTAAAAAATGCAAAGGGGATTCTAATAGATCAGTATGTAGGTTATACAGGTGATGATATACACATAGTAACGACCCATACCCGAGGTGTCGATGATGAAAAAATCCACAAGCTTGCTTGGGACGCCTTCACTGAAGGAACAAAATTGGCAAAGGATCAGGGCTTATATGGAGCAGGACAGGACCTTCTCAAAGACTCATTCTCCGGCAACGTTAAAGGGATGGGGCCGGGTGTCGCAGAAATTGAAATGGAGGAGCGGCCAAGTGAAGTATTCTGCATATTTGCAGCAGACAAGACAGAGCCAGGTGCATTCAACCTTCCACTGTGGCGCATGTTTGTCGATGCGGGGAGCAACACAGGCATTCTGATCAACGAGCGACTTGCAGAAGGCGTGATTTTTAGAGTAATGGACGTTATGAGCGGCAAAGTCGCTGAGTTGAAATTGTGGGAAGACAAAGCAGAACTGGAGGCGTCACTAATGTATCCAGGCCGCTATGTTGTCCATTCAGTCATGTCAAGTGACGGTGATGATCAGATCGTATCAGCGTCTACTGACAGGCTACACAACATTGCTGGCACTTATGTCGGTAAGGATGATCCAATAGCGATAGTCAGAACCCAAAAGAATTTTCCAGCCACCGAAGAAGCTGGCAGCTCATTCAATGAACCTCATTTTGTAGCAGGCAACACAAGGGGAAGCCATCATATGCCTCTGATGCCAGTCAAACTCAACTCTGCTGCATCACTTAATTATTCTATCCCGATCGTATCATGCCTGCTTTTTAGCATGCGTAATGGCAAGTTAACTGGTCCACACGATGGATTTGGAACTGCTGACTGGGATTTACAGAGGATGAGGGCAACTGAGCGAGCCATGATAATGCGCAGCCAAGGCTTTATCCATCCAGCCACACTTGTTCCAGACGAATTAGAATATAACAAGGGCTACGAGGCTAGAATGTCAAAGCTGCAGAGCAAATTCAGAGCTCTAGAGGAGATAATGAATGGCAAGAGCAAGGCCGCAGCTACAAAGTCTGCTGCTGCAAAGCAGACCAAACCTGGCAGTAGTAAACATTGAAAAATCCTCTAATCATCAATTTCAAAAACTATGAAGAGATCTCTGCAGATAGAGCCATCAGATTAGGTGAATCAGCGCGTCAAGTTGCTGAGAAGTTACGGGTAGAAATCGTACTTGCTCCCCCCCACCCCGTGCTGGCTCTGATCGCAAAGGAGATAGAGATACCAATAATATGTCAGCATGTCGACGACGAAAAAATGGGTTCAAGCACTGGCTTTACTGTACCCGAGATTGTCAAGTCGTATGGTGCAATTGGATCACTGATAAATCACAGCGAGCATAGAATAAGAATGAACTCAATCGCACGCCTCGTACAACGGTTGAGAATGCTTGGAATGACATCAATTGTCTGTGCACAGGGACCGCAGGAAGTAGTCGAGATATCAACCCTTGAACCGGATTTTATCGCCATAGAGCCACCCGAGCTAATAGGAAGCGGAAGAGCTGTGTCAAAGGAAAATCCTACAGTAATAACCAAGTCCATAGAGGGGGCAGGATCACGCTCAAGAATCATCTGTGGAGCAGGGATATCAAGCAGGGATGATGTCTCCAAGGCGATGAAGCTTGGCTCTCAGGGGATACTTGTTGCAAGTGGGGTGATCAAAGCCACTTCCTGGGAAAAAAAGATAACAGAGCTTGCTTCAGGCATGAGGGGGTAATGCGCTGTAGTCTTGTGCATGTTTTCGATCTTGTAGGGAATAAGCTCTTGTTTCTATAATTGTTGATGCCGCTGTGATGCTACTCTCGTCTATTAATCATGTTTTTGATAAACAGTTCTCCTGCCTTGTACGAGCTTCGGACGAACGGACCTGCGACAACATAGGCAAATCCCATCTTTTCTATCCTTTTCTTGTAGGAATCAAATTTTTCTGGTGAAACGTACTCTTTGACTGGAAGATGTCTGCTGGTAGGTTGCAGGTACTGGCCCATGGAAACTATGTCGACCCCTACGGATCTCAAGTCCTTGGCTACCTGGATTACCTCCTCTTCGGTTTCTCCGAGGCCAAGCATCATAGACGACTTTGTATAGATCTTGCAATCAATGTCTTTTATCATTTGTAGGACACTCAAGGATTGCTGATAGGTGGCTCGTGGATCTCTAATTAAGGGCGAGAGCCGGGCTATGGTTTCAATATTATGGCTTATAACCTCTGGTCCTGCGTCTATTATCTTCTCTATAGCATAGCGATTGCCTAGGAGATCAGGGATAAGCGGTTCAACTATTGTTTCGGGGCACTGAACCTTAACTGATTTTATTGTTTTTGCAATATGATTTGCTCCTCCGTCAGGCAAATCGTCTCTGCATACCGACGTGATCACAACGTATCTCAACCCCCACTTTTTGATCGCTTTAGCAACTTTGTCCGGTTCCTCTGAGTCAAGAAACAATGGTCTACCACTAGTTACTGAGCAGAACCTACAGCCTCTTGTGCAAATGTCTCCCATGATCATGATGGTGGCTGTCCCTCCTCCCCAGCACTCTCCTATGTTGGGGCATTGTGCTTCTTCGCAAACCGTGTGGAGGCCCAGCGAAGCAATGGTCTCCCTTATGTTTACATAGTTTTTCCCAGAAGGCAATCGTATGCGAAGCCATTCAGGCTTTTTTTCAAGTCTTGCCATAATCTTTTCGTTCACTTTCTTTTGTTAGTATTTTGTCGTTAACAATATACTCAATAATAAGGATTCATCTTAGATCGCTAGTGCGAACTCCTTTCTATGACATCCACAAGTCCCTTGGTGCAAAGATCGTGAATTTTCATGGATGGGAGATGCCACTTCAATACTCCGGGATCATGGATGAACATGTCAATGTAAGGACGAATGTAGGGTTATTTGATGTCTCGCATATGGGCCGCTTTGAAGTTACAGGTGAGCACTCTATCGCCTGTCTGCAGGAGCTGGTAACAAACGACCTTGAAAAGATGACCGATCATCAAGCAATGTATTCTCCAATGTGTTGCGAAAATGGTGGGATAATCGACGACATAATTGTCTACAGGCTTAGACGCGATCGCTTCATGGTTGTAGTTAATGCATCAAACAAGGACAAAGATTTTGACTGGATTTCGAAGCATTCAAAACTAGTGCAAGTTGAGGACATGAGTGATAGGACCGGCCTGCTGGCAATACAGGGCCCGCGCGCTTGTGATGTGTTGCAGAAATTGGTAGAACCTGATCTACAATCTGTTAAACCATTTCATGTTGTTTATGTAAATATTGGGGGAATAGAATGCATGGTCTCGAGGACGGGTTATACAGGAGAAGATGGATTTGAAATATTCTTTGATTCTTCGAAGATAGAGATATGGACTAAGTTGATGCAGAATTCTGAAATATTTGGAATCAAGCCCACTGGCTTGGGTGCACGAGACACGTTACGGCTCGAAGCTGGCCTAATGCTTTATGGAAATGATATGGATGAAAATACCACCCCCTTAGAGGTGCCTTTAAAATGGACAATCAAATTTGACAAGAAGCAAGATTTCATAGGAAAAAAAGCCTTGAGCAATAGTCAACCATCAAGAAAACTTGTTGGTTTTGAAGTTCTGGAAAAGAGAATTGCAAGGCACGGCAATAAAGTTTTCATTGACGGAACAGAAGCGGGGTTTGTGACAAGTGGCAGTTATTCGCCTACGCTTAGAAAAGCTATTGGATTTTGCTTTGTACCCGTCGAAGTCTTGACGAATCAACCAATTCAGATTAGCATTGGAGGCAAGCAGTATGAAGCGACAATATCGAGCACAAGGTTTTACAGGCGAAAACAAAATATGCTATCATGATCATCATTGCATGTATGCAATATATTTTTAATTTTCCAGAACAAAAAAAGATAAAGTTTTATGTTTTGTATTTGCTCCAAAGAAATAGATTGTGTCAGAGATAAAATTTACAAAAGAACATGAGTGGATAAGGATAGAAAAGAAGGAGGATGAGGCGTTGGCAATAATTGGAATTTCTGAGTTTGCTCAAGAACAACTCGGTGACATAGTTTCAATAGAATTGCCAAAAGTCGGAGGCATCTTCAGACAAGGGCAGACCATTGCGATAGTCGATTCGGTAAAAGCTTCTTCTGACATTTACACACCTATCAGCGGGAAGATCATAGAGGTCAATGAAGAGCTTATTGAAAAACCTGAACGTATAAACCAGTCTCCATACGACTCGGGATGGATCACAAAGATCAAACCATCAAACAATGAAGAGTTTGAAAATCTAATGACAAAGGAAAAGTATGACAGATATATTGGCGAACTAAAATAAGAGCAACAGAAATCGATGAATTACATACCTGCAACCGAAAAAGACATACGAGAAATGCTAAAGTTGGTCGGAGTAGGTTCTATAAATGAGCTAGTCAAAGAATTCAGTCCTGCTTTCACAGACAAACTCAATCTGCCTCAGCCAAAGAACGAACTTCAACTAATACAGCATATGAAAGGTCTTGCCCATACAAACAAGTTATTGCGGTATTTTGTGGGAGCTGGAGCTTACAATCACTATATCCCGTCAGCTGTGAGCCACCTGCTGGCAAGAGGGGATCTCTTTACTGGGTATACACCATATCAAGCAGAAATGAGCCAGGGAACCTTGCAGGCCATGTATGAATTTCAATCCTTCGTGTGCCTTCTTACAGGAATGGATGTTGCAAATGCCTCATTGTACGAAGGTGCATCTGGCTTGGCTGAAGCAGCTTTGCTTTCGTGCTCTTATACTGGACGGAGCAGTATTTTCGTAAAGGAAGGACTGCATCCTCAGTATCTGGAGGTATTACAGACATACTGCGATGCGGCTGAACTTAGACTCACTGACAAGATAGATAACAATACTGCTTGCATAGTAGCCCAAAACCCCGATTTTCACGGTAATGTAGAAAACCTGCATTACTTGGCAGACCAAGCGCACAGAGTAGGTGCTCTCTTTACAACTTGTGTTGTAGAACCAACTTCACTTGCAATCCTTGAGCCTCCTGGAAATTATGGAGCAGATATTGTGGTAGGAGAAGGTCAATCATTTGGCATACCATTGAGCTTTGGTGGACCTTACCTGGGATTTATAGCGGTCAGAGAATTCTTGTTAAAGAAACTTCCAGGTAGGATCTGCGGCATGACCACAGATTTGAGGGGAAATAGAGGCTTTGTACTCACCTTTCAAGCTCGAGAGCAACATATCAGAAGGGAGAGAGCAACAAGCAATATAACAACCAACCAAGCTCTAATGGCGCTTGCCGCAACTATTTATCTCTCGCTTATGGGCAGGAGTGGTTTGACAAGAGTTGCAAAACTCTCGTATGCTAGAGCACATCTGCTGAATGGAAAATTAGCAAAGATCGGCTTTAGAAATCTGAATACCAAACCTTTCTACAATGAATTTATAGTAAAGGCTCCAGAGTCTGCAGATGCCATTGAGTCAAAACTACTCAAAAAAGGAATACTTGGAGGAGTTAATTTGGGTGAAGACAATCTTTTGATTTGCTGCACTGAGATGAATTCTGTCCAAGATATTGATGATTTCGTTTCTGCCATAAAGGGAGAATGAAAAAGCAATGAAAACAATTTTTGAATATGAAGAGGAGAAAAATACTGGACACCTTCAAGAAGTAGAAGAAGAGGAAGAAGATCTCTATATCGATTTGCCAAACTATATAGTCAGGAAGGAGGAGCTGCCGATCCCTGATCTAAACGAAATAGATGTTGTTAGACATTACACAAACCTGTCGAGGATGAATTTTGGTGTTGACATCGGATTTTATCCCCTTGGTTCATGCACGATGAAATATAATCCAAAGGTAAATGAAGATGCTTCAAGAGCTGAAGGATTCAACAACCTCCATCCACTATCTCCAGCAGAGTGCACTCAAGGGTCTCTGAAATTGATGTGGGAGCTGAAGGAGTATCTCAAACATATTACAGGGATGGATGATTTTTCTCTGCAGCCAGCTGCTGGGGCACAGGGTGAACTCTTGGGGATTATGATGACAAAGGCCTACTTTAAAGACAAGGGAGAAAAAAGGACAAAAGCCATAATACCAGATTCAGCTCACGGTACAAATCCTGCTACAGCTTCAATCTGCAAGCTCGAGACAATCACAATCCCTTCTGATTCACGAGGAAACATGGACATATTGAAATACAAAGAGTCACTTAGTGCCGAAGTAGCAATCGTTATGCTGACTAATCCAAATACCCTGGGACTTTTCGATGAGAACACCACCAAGATCGCTGACCTTGCGCATAAGAATGGGACGTTAATGTACTGCGACGGTGCAAACATGAATGCACTCTTAGGAATCACACGCCCAGGTGATCAAGGTTTTGATATTATTCATCTTAATCTGCATAAGACATTTTCGACTCCTCATGGTGGGGGAGGTCCAGGGGCAGGGGTAGTGGGTGTAAAATCATTTCTTACAGATTATTTGCCTATACCGCAAGTAGTCAGGCATGATAGTAGTTATTCTCTTGACTATAATAACTGCAAGAAATCAGTCGGAAGGGTTCGATCCTTTTATGGAAATTTTGGAATGCATGTCAGGGCATATTCTTATATCCATTCCTGGGGCACTAGAATAAGGAAAGTATCAGAGCATGCTATATTGAATGCCAATTACCTTCAAAGCCTCCTAAGGGACAGTTTCGACCTTGCATACGACCGCCGTTGCGCCCATGAGTTTGTTTTGTCTACAAAGAGGCTTGGGGAAAAGAGCGCCCTGAATATAGCAAAAAGGCTCATGGATTATGGTTTCCATCCACCCACCATTTACTTTCCTCTAATAGTACCTGAAGCGTTAATGATAGAGCCTACCGAGACTGAGAGCAAAGAAACACTGGACAAATTCGCGCAGGCGTTAAAAAAGATAGCAAATGAAATGAAAGAAGATCCAGAAATCGTCAAGCAATCACCTCTGTCGACACCTGTTGGCAGGCTAGATGAAGTTGCTGCAGCGCGGCGGCCAAATCTGAGGTGGCGGCCCTATCAAATACAGACTAAAGTGGTCAAGGATGAGAAAGGTCCATAACATATACAAATCTGAGAAACTTGTTAGGATAATGCTAGAATATGATGAAATAGAAAATACCATCGGCAGCATTACAATCTCCGGAGACTTTTTCCTTTACCCAGAAGAAGCTTTGGAAATTCTTGAAGCAAACCTTGTTGGCAAAAGACTGGAAAGAGAAACTCTCAAGCAAGAAATTGATAATTTTCTGAAGAATATCGAGGTTTACGGGTTTAACTCTACATCTCTGACAGAAGCGATAGTTGGCTGCAAGACATAATGAGCACAATAAGATATGACAAGATAAGGACAGTTGAAACAGGATTCAACTCTGCGGCACTAAATATGGCAATAGACGAAGCTTTGATAGAGAGCGTTGGTGAGGTGCCTATTCTCAGAATCTATGGATGGCGTCCTGCAGCAGTTTCAATAGGATACTTTCAGAGTATGAATGAGGAAGTAGATTTCACAAAATGTAAAGAAATTGGAGTTGATATTGTCAGGAGATTGACGGGAGGCGGGGCCGTACTGCATGAATATGAGCTGACTTACTCCTTCATATCAAGAAGATATCCTCAAAACATCGTGGAATCATATAAGTGGATTTGTGACGCGATCGTAATTTCCATAAACAGACTGGGATTTGATGCAAGTTTTGTTCCACTCAACGACATAGTCATAGCAGGCAAAAAAGTGTCGGGTAATGCACAGACTAGAAGAAAGGGAGTACTGCTTCAGCACGGCACCATACTGTTAGATGTTAATGTAGACAAAATGTTTTCCGTTCTGAAAGTTCCTTCTGAAAAACTTAGAGACAAGATAATTAAAGACGTGAAGGAGAGGGTTACCAGCCTAGCGGGGACAACATATGATGACATGGCAACATCGCTCAAAGCTAGTTTTGCTGCAAAATTTGAAGCCAAGCTAATAGCTGATACCCTGTGCACAGAAGAAATCAGTCATGCAAGATGGCTGGCAGAACGAAAATACAGCAATAATGAATGGAACCTTAGAAGATAGGCAATTTTATTATTGCCAACTGCCACACAAATTCCTATCTATATGTTTGATGCTATAATAGTAGGTGCGGGACCAGGCGGATATACGTGTGCTATTAGAGCAGCGCAGCTCGGTGGCAAAATCTGCATTATTGAAAAAAATGGGCTTGGTGGCACTTGCACACAAAGGGGATGCATTCCCACAAAATATCTCCACTCGATAGGAGATATTTTAAGAAGATCTGCCGCAGCGAGAAAGGACGGTTTAAAGGCTAACATCGAATTGAATTATACAACTGTAAGGTCAAAAATGGCAAGTACAGTTAGCAGGCTTGCATCTGGTATCAATACTCTTCTGGAGAGTAATAACGTCGATATTGTGCATGGCGAAGCTCAACTGATTTCTCAAAATAAAATAATGGTAAATGGTGAGATTTTGGAAACAAAAAACATTGTTATCGCTACAGGCAGCTACCCTATCTGCTTACCCAATTTTACATTCGGAAAAAGGATACTTTCAACAGACACAATCTTTGAACTTGAAGAATTGCCCAAGTCAATTGTCATTATTGGTGGTGGCTATAGTGGTTGTGAATTTTCTGCGATCTTTAACTCCTTAGGATGCAATGTGTCCTTAATTGAAGCGCAGGAGCACCTGATGCCTCTTCAAAAAAGTGAAGAGATTGGAAAGACTGTAGAAAAGTACATGCGCTTGGATGGAATCAATGTAATGACAGGTACCGCCGTTGAAAAGATCTTGGATAATGGCGCAGTGGTGGTGAGCAGCGGCCAGTCCATTGAAGCGGACAAGGTGTTAGTATCCATAGGACGCAGACCATCTATAAACATCACTGAATTGAAGAAGTGTGATGTGAAATTTAGCGATAGAGGGATATCAGTGAATCAAGAGATGCGCACCACAATTCAAAATATTTTTGCAATAGGAGATGTAACAGGCATCTTCGAACTTGCTCATGTCGCAGCAAAACAAGGAGAGGTTGCTGCACAGAATATAATGGGAAAAAGAAGCGAGATCGACTACGGAACTGTCCCGGTGTGCGTCTTTACATATCCTGAGGTCGCTTTTGTGGGCAAGCTGGAAGGAAAGGTTGGAGAATTTCCACTTGCAGCAAGTGCAAAGGCAAACTGTCTTGGCGATACAAAGGGAATTTTCAAGGTTTTTGAAAAGGATGGAATAATTGTAGGAGCCTTGATTATCGCACCCCACGCTGGCGAGATGATAGGGGAAGCTGCACTCGCCGTTAGGCTGCAGATAAAAAGCCAAGACATGTCTGATACTATTCACGCTCACCCGACACTTCCAGAATCTCTAGCAGACGCCGCAAGAGATATCAATAATGAAGCCTTACATTTCCCTCACAGAAAGAAGAAAAAATATATCGACTAAGCTATGAGATAGAGTCCCTATTTAGGAGAGTTAAGGATTGAAAGTCTTGTATATTAAAATACACAATGT
>JBQGBZ010000281.1:0-1308 GCA_052038215.1 Nitrososphaera sp. | reverse complement strand
TCGGCGAAGCCTGTCGGGCCGTCCAAGCCGAAACCGTGGAGCACATGATCGATTGGGTTGTAGACAAACTGACAGTGGATCATTGGTCTGTTACTGATATCAAGGCAACCCTTGCCTATTCCTAACTTTGCAAAACTTCAGGGTACCCACTTAAGGCGGGACACTGTTATACTACAATGGTTTCAGGCCTCTAAAGCCGCGGCCGCCAGTGACGGGCATGCCGTGCATTGTTGAGTAACGGCAGTCATATGTCAACTGTCCCGCCTTAAGCGTATACCCCAAAACTTCAGTTATCAGGCATTTTTGGTCTTCTGTCTATGGCCTAACAAGAGAAAAAGATCTCTACGATTCTATTAAGAGTAAAATTAAAACTAAAGAACAAGCTGTACGTTTTGCAATAAGCCTTAAAGATAAAGCTCTGACATACTCAGCATTCTCAAGTCCAAGCCATGAGATTTGGCGCCCGCTGGGCACTAGTGCAATAGCGGCATTGGAGATCATGGAACTTCTAGGCTATAGACAGAATAGGCCCTTATTAATTGCATTGTCATCATTTTTTACAGAAATCGAGCGCAGGAGAGCATTGCCTGGTTTAGCTGCTCTAGCAGTAAGAATTATAATCTGTGGCAAAGGTGGGACAGGCCCAATTGAGAAAAAATACTGTGACATTGCTATGGAAGTGAGTAATAGAGAAATTAAAAATTCTCAAGAATTATATGCAGCATTAAAGCCCATAGTGCCGTCTGATCAGGAGTTTCAAAGTGCTTTTACTACTTTATCTGCATCAAACAACAATATTGCTAGATATTATTTAAGGGAAATAAATGCCAAATTGACTTTCCCCAGTAACAAATACGGTACTGAATTGATTGCAAACCCAAGTGAGGAGCATGTCACTCTAGAACACATTATGCCTCAAACACTTTCTAAAGATTGGAAAGTCAGAGAAGATGTTCAAAAAGTTTATTGTAAACGTATTGGCAATCTCACTCTTTTAGACCGCAAACTTAATAGTAGGGCTGGCAATGTCCCTTTTGAGCAGAAAAAAGTATTATTCTCCGAGTCAGATATTTTTATAACTAGAGAAGTTGTACAGGCAGTAAAGTGGGGGCCTGAAGAAATAGAACAAAGGCAAGTTGCATTTGCAAAACTAGCCATAAAAATCTGGGATCCGAAGCCAGCTTGATGGATAAGCACTCAAAAACGATATTTCATTGGTCTGAAGTGAGAGATGAGGCTACTTTGCGAGCAGCAATTCCCGCTGCTCGCCGAACATCCTATACGACGCGATCATCGGGGCATGGCAAC
>JBQGBZ010000280.1:0-1499 GCA_052038215.1 Nitrososphaera sp. | reverse complement strand
GCCCATTAATACCACCTAAATCGTAACCGTTGAGCAGGTTTCCGACTCCCTCCTTACCTATCTGGAATATTTCAGAGGTATCAGTACTGTTGGATTGATTCTTCACGCCACCATCACTAGCAATATTATGATCATTACTTAAGATAGAAGGACCTACGGAACCAAGATCGGTATCAGATTTGTCGAGCTCGGCCCAATTGCTTGGTGCAAACCAGTCGATGACTTTTCCAAGATTTGAAGAGAGTTTGATCACACTGTCGCCAAAATCAAAGGTATTGCTACTTTCGCCATTTCCAGTAGATACGAGAATATTACCGTTCTGATCTATTGCGGGTCCTGATGGTGCCCAGATGGCACCTTCCCGACTTGTAGGTACTTGAAAGGACAAGAGAGGCAGCTGCTGCACGGCCCCTTCACTAGCCCCGGTCCTCGTAGAGCTTGTGCTGCTATTATCAGTGATATTATTGGTAGTATTATTGTTGCTGTTTTGGCCAAGAGAGAGATATGAGACGGGCGCGCCCACTATCCAGCCATGGTATGGTCCGCAGTCACCAAATAGCCCACCATA
Source organism: Nitrososphaera sp. (assembly GCA_052038215.1). GTDB lineage: Archaea > Thermoproteota > Nitrososphaeria > Nitrososphaerales > Nitrososphaeraceae > Nitrososphaera. The sequence goes on along the minus strand of JBQGBZ010000280.1, from coordinate 931 downwards.
AGGAACGTATACTACTATACCTCCTCTTCCTATGCCTTCTCCTACAGTGCCTCCATTGGGAGTGCTGATGCTGGTGCTACTGTTTTCATTGTAAAAGGAAAGAGCCAATGCACCCCTTTGTTGCTGTACCGTAGGATCAGAACCAGGAGGATCAACGTTAGTCTCAAAACGAACCTTGCCGGTATTGAGATCAAGCGCAAATAATTCATGGCTATGGGTTTTACCCAAGAATGCGACTGCAAATATTGTTTGCGTACGAAGATCAATGACTGGTGTCCCAGTAACGCCTGTTGGGTCAATGTTACCGCATGGCAAATCAGAACGCGGAACAGGCGATCCTAAGCTTGTATGCCAAATAATCTCTCCTGTGTCTGCATTAAGAGAATATATTGTATTGTTCTCTGTAGCCACAAACACCATCCCTCGAGCTACAAGCGGTTCAGCATAGATATCGCCGTCCAAAGGACTTGAGGTCCAGCTCTTATTAAGTGAGGAAATAGAGGGTGACGCCAGCTTGTATGGATCAACTCCAGTCCTAAAGAAGTCATGATGGTACGTTAACCACTCTTCAGTGTCGCTTTCATTTTGGAACAAACTTCTATTGTTGTTGTTGATAGTAATTGTTATGTTCGAAGGTGTCGCTGAAGCTGGTTGAAGAACAAAAAGCGAATTATTATCAAAACTTTGTTGAGAAACACGTCCAAACAATACTGAATAAGCGGGAATTGCTGCGCCTATCAAAACGCAAGCCGCGACTGCAATCATGACGACTGTTTTTGCACTGATAAATTTTGTAAAGTAATCATAGCCTGTTTTGGGAACGATCTAACACCTCTTATTGCCTTACATTCCTCGTTGGCTTGCCAGTTATTTATAGGAAGGGCATGATGCTTCTGTAAGAATAGCCTAGTGTTTGAAAGCATGACTCAAC
>JBQGBZ010000279.1:0-1363 GCA_052038215.1 Nitrososphaera sp. | reverse complement strand
GTCACAACTTACCGTCGTTGTAGTACTGTCAGTCTGACACTGTGTCAATGTATCAGTATCACACATTATCAGATTGCTAATGTATGCGCTGAGTTTGCCTCTACCTACCCTTCGTAACAATGTGTCATAAACATCTTCTGACAGAAACACAGAGACCTTCTTTGCCATAATGACATTCTCCTCAATTGATAGATTGCTAAACTGTCCAACTGACAGTGTGTGAGTGTACGAGTCGGAGAATATACCTTCTAGAACTAAATAGTCACGTGGGGCCGATGTGCGAGGAAAATCACAGGTTGCTCAGTATATTTTAACTTGACTTAGATATTAAAGTACTATATACTGAAGCCAAGACTTGGTTTGTGTAATGAAGACTGGATGGGTACAGCTTCTATGAAAGACCACTAGAGATACAGCACTTGTATGTTGCCTAAAAACTGTCCGCGCTTAGGCATACAAAAGGCTCAAGGATCTCATACGCATCATAGGACATTACAGAGCACAAATTCAGAATGTAACGAGTAGTATTAAGGCAGTGGACAACCCACGAGGGGTCATACTACTGAAGATCTCCTGAAGGTGGCAATGGGAAGTAAAGATTGACTTCACTCGGACTGACATCCACCATCCTCATGTGATTATTGAACAGGTTAAGGTAGCATTCTTCACATTCCTGATGTTATACAAGTACTATCAGACGTACTCAGTGAGCATTAGTTAGATCAAACAAGTAATAAACGATCTAACTACAATGTTATCACTAGGGGATAGTCCTAGATCTGTCCGTTTCTATCCTACCCATTTAGTAACATTAAATCCCCAATCGTTTATGGAGCTTTTAAGCCTGGTTACATTCTCACCCATACCAACATACTACTCTGCTGCCGATCTCCGTTTTAAAGCTTATCTGAGATTTAACAGAGCCTATCCTTGGCAAGTGAGCATAATAGGTCATGTGCTCGGCTATGAGGGGTACTTTACTTATGCGTTATAAGAAAGCTATCTCAGTTATCTACCCTGATTCATCTTTTCACGAAGGGTATGGACAAGGCTGCGATATGCTTTAAGAAGGAGTTTGTACTCTGATTTCGTCACATACTTATTCGCCCAACACCATTCTAAGAATGCCGAGAAACTCTTGTATGCCTTCAAACGGACGACGAATGATTCAGGATCTTTGGTATACAGCTGACCTGATAACATCAGACTGAGATCCCCTTCCTGTTCAGGATGCTCAAAAACGTATAAAGTCAAGGCATCTTCCAAGATTATAGCCATTCGGTTCTATCCTTTACTGGTGTTTCTCTGACGTGGGCTCTCATCACCTGATACGTATTTCGTAACAGATAAAATGTACCAAATG
>JBQGBZ010000278.1:0-3169 GCA_052038215.1 Nitrososphaera sp. | reverse complement strand
TCCATCAAGGCCGGAGGCCAGAGTGCCCTCCATCTGACAGGCCGTATATATGCGTGCAGTCGTAATTCCTGTAAGCTATCCACACGAAATTGTCCTTGCAATCCCGGGTGGGTCCATATATGTCGATACTGTACCGATCCTCCCGCAACGTATGCAGTTCCACTGGTCGGAGATTTTCAGGATTCTTACGGTTGACAGTACCAGGTATACGCAGAATTCCTGCAACATCCGTGGTTTGAAACTGCACATTGCGCCGTTTCGCCCAAGCCCCTAATCCATCTACACCCTTTCTTGCTGCCATCTTATCGGGACCCCGAAGCATGTCGAGTTTGGGGTACAGGAACCAGTACAGATGTAATCCACCGCCAGAGTTGACCATTGCTGTTGGAGCCAAAGGGAGAGTGCTTACCAGGTTCAAAGCTGTCTCTAGGTCTGATAATCCCGTATCCGTCTTATGACCTTCGGTGCCATAGTCCAAGTCTGCAAAAATGGCCTGGATATACCGAAGGTCATGAGTTTTCCCACGATTACGTTCGTTTTCGGCCCTAGCATCGCGCAGGTTAATACCGAAGTACACATTGTGGGTTTCAGCCTTGCTCATCGCCACAGCTATAGCTGCGTCAAGGTCTGATTCCCACCTATGACTTGTGATTGCTTTCCCAGACTCTCCCCAGGAAATGACCAAACGAGAATCTTCTGGTATATGAGTACCGTATAAAGCTGTGAAAAACTGTTGTGCTGTATTCATGTTATCCTTCTTTTGTATGGCAAGTCTTAAGTGACTGACAAACTGTTATGGGCTCCTAGGAGTCCCATTCTCAGCGCTTTATGGTTGGAGTTGTTTGGTTCAACCCTAGCAAATTATTAATATTCCATTTTCAATAGTTTATGGTTGGAGTTGGGCTCCGAAGAGCCCGATTAGTTAATGTACCCGTGTTCATATAACCAGTCGCTGAATCGAAACAGGACATCGTGCCGTATCACTGTTTGGTGCTTTCCACCGACTGGCATAACTGATACACCTTCCACCTCAGTCGGGTGCTCAAGCAGGTAGTCATCTAACAGTCTGATAAAAACAGCATTTTCCATTTCTTCTTTCCTTTCAATGGTTGAGTTTGCTCATAGCTCTATTCTCAAGGTTTATAGCTGGACTTGTTCTAAGATTTTTTCTCTTTGTAGAAGGAAAAACAAACCCATTTTCTCTCAATAGCTTATGGTTGGTGTTGTTGTATGTACTCATCTAGTCCTTTCTCCGAGAATCGTAGTTGCTTTGGCGATAGCTTCACGGCAAACGGGTATGCTTCCCAATGTCGGTATAACCAATCTTGAGTAACCTTGAGCCGTCTTGCGGCTTCGGCTATTTTTAAAAGCTTGTCATTTTTCAAAGGGTTATGGTTGGAGTTGTTCGCAGTTTGTTTCAGTTTTCCCTTTAGAACCTCTTTTTCAGCTTCAAGTTGCCGTATCTTCGATTTCAATTGCATGTTTTCAAGGAGTATTTGAGTCTCTCTGAGACTGTCCCTACTGCTGTTAAGTCCCTTGAGCGCTCGGTCAAAGCCTTCTTGGCTTTTGAGCGGTTCAATGGCACTCTCTATCCTTACAAAGTCCTCATGTCTACCGCCTCTATCGGGGTGCAAAAGAAACAAGATGGCCTTTCTAGCTTTTTGCACATACTCATACTTCTGGCCTGTGGACAGGGGTAAATCTTTTATAGCGCTTGACATCCCCAGAGCCTCAAGTGCATTCATTTACCTTCCCTCCTTAACAGTTTGTCTAGCTTCAAATGGATCTCCTTGAGTGCATCCTGCCCTAACAGGCAATCCTTCTGCACCAGCCAACTGATATACTCTCCAGCTGATTCCCACTTGGAACGTTTAATTCTTTCGACAACGTGCTCCTCTAACGTCAAATTGAGTCTGACTTTCACAATGCACCTCCAATGCACGTCAGTAGACACAAAAATGGACACGCCATAGCATGTCCTCTCATAGATAAATATGGGCTCAGTGCAACTTTGTAAGAAAAAATTCTCTTATATGAAACCCCCTCTCTATAATTTCACCTGATCTGATCCAATTTATACCAAATGGTATTCTTCTATCCGTCTCGGAGCCTTTTAAAGCCCTTCAGACGTAGACACCTCTCCACAATCACCTTCAAAAAGAAAGCAGTTGCATTGAGATGTCTGACATCTTACTGACCGTTTTAAGCCGGTATTGTCCAGTAGCTTGTGCTTTAGAGCGGGCTCTAAGGGTTGCTACATCGGCCAAAAAATTCAAACCTCCCTGCAGGGGTACCTCGCTGATTACCGCTATTTTGCTGGAGATGAGCATTGTTGCTACGCGGTGTAGTTGCTGGACATGTGTTGTTTGCGGCACGGTATTTCCAAAAACCTGCTAGCAATGCAGGCTTTTGATGCAGGTAAGGGCATGCGTCGCTTGAGACAATTAGTAGGTAAGTCTATGTAGAAGGGAAGGCACAGCCCTAAGCGTTGCCCAATTGGTGAAGGAATGATCTCACACAGCTCTCACAGAATACATACCGCGTTGAGCTGCATTTGTAAGAACTTTTTTATGGGGTGCATTCACTTTCTCACACGTGCAGTCCTCGCAGGCTTTTCATGCTGTCAATGTGTACCCCACACGATAGCCTGAGCTTCTCTTATTAGCTACGGCTACGAACCAGTTCAAGGTGAGTCTGTCAGGGAAAAGTGAGGTGATCCTGCTCCAGGTCAGCCGTCATTTCCAACCTCTACAGAGACATACCGCTTGGGTGAGACTTTGTAAGAAAAAAAATGCAGAGTTTGGCGAAGTTTTTTTTGACCGTAGACTGTCGCAGGATTTTACGGCTAACCAGTCAGAGAGGGAGGGGTATGCGGTGCATACCCCTAAAGAGTCACTCACCGAAGATGGTTTTGTTCATCCTAGTCACAATGTCCGCTATGTGAGCTTGAGAGAGATGCGAGTAGCATTGCACCATTTTGTGCCCCAGGACAGTCACTCCTTGCTGAGACCTCTAGAGAATGGTATTGTGTCGTAGGAATAACGAAGAGGAACTAGGCTTATCTCGGTGTAATCTCGGTGCAATGACGGCGAAAAAACGCATTAATAAGACTAGCTCGACTGTTGAAAACAAAGCACTTGCGCCAGCAAGTGCGAAGCGGCAATTTCAG
>JBQGBZ010000277.1:0-3211 GCA_052038215.1 Nitrososphaera sp. | reverse complement strand
GGGAGAAGATGGGAAGAACTCTACATCGATGCCTATCATAATGAAACAATTCACACAGGGTATCAACAAAGTAGTGGTGTCATTGCATGATAATGTCTTACAAAAAGATATACTCGTAGTTATTACAGAGGGAGTTCCATTTTGCAACGAATGTAAATCAAATGATTGCGCGCATGTAGGATTTGCAGTTTGTACTGAGCAACTAAACTCGCGGTCCAACCTAGAGTGATTGCATCAAATGAGCTTTGTGCTACCTTCTGATGCTCAGGTGTACTTAGACCATCTTAGTTATTTTGGCATCCAAAAGAAGTGATGTATTTCATACTTTTCCTGCAGTATCGGTGGCAGCAGTAGTCTTATCCTCATCTCCTAGTACCTTCCATCGCTCTGCAAACTTGAATCCAAATTTGATTACGTAAGGAGACATGAATGTGGTAATGATGGTCATTGCACCAATCATTGGAAGTAAAAAGGCGCTTGTCACCCCAGTGCCAGCACCTGCTTGGGCAGCTACTAAAGCAAGCTCTCCGCCAGAAGAGGATAAACCAAAACCCGCCCTTGCTGAAGTTAGCTTGTCAAATCCTTGAGCTCTAGCTGAACTCCAGACGGTAAAGAATTTTCCTGCATAGGATACTCCCACAAGAACTAATACAGGTATAATAAATGTAGGAAGCAGGGAGATGTCCATCAGCGCCCCGACAGAAATGAAGAATAGTGCTGCAAACATGTCTCTGAGTGGAGTGGCTAGCACAACGGAAACAGAGTGCATCTTTGACTCTGCCACCAAAACACCTGCAAAGAACGCCCCCGCCGCGACTGATATTCCAAGCTCAAAGGCGATAAAGGCCATACCAAATGCTACTCCTAGCAGTGCAAGTATGAGGACGTCGTAGCTGTTCATTCTTCCAATAAGGTCAATGAACTTTGGAACTGTTCTTGCGCCTAGGAATATAGTGCCTCCTATAAACGCCAAGACTAGGCCTACAGACAGGCCAACTTCAACAATTGATAATGTTCCAGTTGAAGCAACCGATTGCAGTACTGCCAGCATTGAGATGATAATGATGTCTTCAATTATTGCAACACCTAAAATCAGTGTGGCTGCTCCTTCCTTTATCAATTTCATTTCCTCCAACACGCGCATTACAATTACAGTACTTGTTACTGATATTGCTAAAGCAACAAACAGGCTATCATGGAATGAAAATCCCAGCAATTGGCTCGCCCCAATACCTGCAAGGAAAGTACCTCCTGCTTCTGCGGCAGCTATGATAGAGGCCTTCCCGCCAACTTGTCTTAGCTTTGCTATTGGAAACTCCATCCCTACTACAAACAGAAGTAGGATAACGCCAATTTCTGCGAAAAGTTGTAATGTATCAGTCTCAGAAATGAGACTAAAAGGCGGCGTATATGGGCCTATTATCATGCCGGCAATGATATATGCAATAACCATAGGTTGCTTTAGCCTGTGAGAAACTAACGCCATGACAGTTGCAATTATCATGATAATTGCAAAATCCCGGACAATTAACTCAAAAGCCTCAACAACCATAGCATCAATCCATGCGACACTGTATAATAATATTATGAGAATTGTTCGAAATCAGAAATAGCATCGTACACATCTTGAGATGATAACATCAAGTCCAAGGGTGATAGAGTTTAGGATAGCGAAGAATGGAAGAAGTAGCTATTAGAAAGATTCAAGATTGTAGGTAATGTTTTGCATCATCACTGATTATGCCAATTTCTGATAATGATTGGTCTATGAGATGACTCTAATGCTATCACCATCGCCCAATCTATTTGTATACGGTTCAATGTCTGTATTATACAACTCTCCTTCGCCTTCATCTTCCTCTTCTTCATCTCCATCCTCTGGGTCTTCCTCATCATCATCGCCATCTTCGTCGTCTTCTCCCTGTCCTTCAATCACTTCTATTATTCCTGAAGAAGCAATTTCAATTTGACTGCCTATTTCAGAGCCTTCGTCTGATATTAGTGCATTATCAAAATGTTGTTCTCTGATTATCATGCTTGAATTTCCTGATAAGGTGTATTCGCTTTCTTCTATATCAGAGAACGTGGTATTTGCTACGATATTATCATGGCTTCTTATCGCCATAATACCATTTTCAGAGTCACTTATGCTGTTATTAAAGACCAAATTGTTGTCTGTCAAGCCATCATCTGGTAATTCAGGATTGAACAAACGTATTCCTTGTGAAGTTGCCCCTTCAATCGTATTATCATAAATCTGGTTGTTTGGCGATTCTGATACTATTATTCCCGACGTTGTATTGAGGACATGATTATTTCTTGCAGTTGAGTCATGCATGTTTCTTGAGAAGTATATTCCAGAGTCTATATTGTGCTCTACCAGATTTCCTTCAATTAGGATGTTATAACACCTATCCGAACAAATTATCCCTATTGGATTGTGATGTACCCAATTACTTGTAATATTCATATCATAAGTTATAGTGTGAGGGTCTAAGGCGTACCTGATATTGTTGTAATACTCATTGCCGTCAACTGTGATATTGTATGCTTCTCTAGAATAAAATGCCATCCACATATCATGAAACTTGCTACTTCTAATCAACATAGAGTGTGATGGCCCCTCTCCATAGAGGTCAAATCCCCTTCGTCCAGGTTCGACATCTCCTAAATATCCAAATTCTGAATTTATTATTTGAGAACCTTCACTTCCAGCAAATTGGATATAGCCACGGCGGATAGTACCATTGATGTTTTGTTGGATTACTTCTTCATCAGAGATATCCCATGACGTTATTGTTACACCATTTATCATAATTTGTCCATGGACTATTATCCCATTTTCACCTGCTATCTTCAAGTATTGCAGTCCATCATCACTTGAAGTCAATGAAAATATGACGCCATCAGCAACCACTATGTTAGCGTTTAGAATGTATTCTCCATTGCTAAGATTCTGAAGTATATCTGGATCATTTATGGTCCGAACAACATCTAGAAAGGAAGTGTTGCAGTTAATAGTAATAGTATTATCGCCTTCATCATAGTCTATACATGCCACTTCTCCTGCTTCGGCTGTAAATCCAAAATGCAGCAGCTGCTGTTGCTGCTGATATGGTAGCAGTCCTGTCATTGAAGATAGGAGAACTGTAGCTACAATAACAATACAATTTCTGTTAAATGTAATGGCCATACCCTTTGGTTTACAACC
>JBQGBZ010000276.1:0-1636 GCA_052038215.1 Nitrososphaera sp. | reverse complement strand
TAAGGAAGCCTCATCACACGATGACGTCTTTGACGCATTTAGGATGTCTTTGATGTTCTGGCATTGAAGTACAAAAAAAGTGATTGGGTTCTTTAACCAATCGTGTTATATGTTTATTAGTCTTCGAATTGTTGTGATGATGATATTGCTACTGAGTTATCTTCGCCCTGTATTTGTGATGCAGTATTCTGGCATCCGACGTTCTCTGGTAGTTTACCGTTGCCGCAGTCATTGGACTGTCCTGCTGCTTGACTCTTAGACTTGCTTGCAAAAGCATTGTCTGTGGCCGTGAGTGCTGTTGCTGCCACTAACATTACTGCCAGTGCTGCAACTACTGCTACATATTTTGTATTCATATCTGCTGAATTACACGAACGATTTGTTTATCTGCGTTGAGTAAGTTCAGCCGATTACATAAATCTGATTTTTCATATATAAAGCGGTAGAATGGCGAAGGTTATTTAGCCGAAGGAGCAACCAGAACTATTGTTCTGGCACTAGATATTTTTTGAAGGAGATAAATATGATTTAACAGAGGTTCCTATTTTACCAATGGTAGATAAGGTAAGATGCGACTCACTACCACAGTACAATGTGTGCCGAAAATAATAAGATGAAAAGCCGCAAACTCGCATTCTTTACGATGTTACTTATTGCTGCTGCATCGGTAACCGTCGCAGTATCTGTCATGGTATCAGAAAACGCATTTGCAAAAGACGGTAGATATTCAGGCGATACTAGTCAAGCAGCGGCAGTTAACAATGAGTGTTTGAATCCGATATTTGATAGGAATGAGAATATCGATAATGCTGTTGGTGTTGGTAACTGTGCAGGTACAGTATCACAGCAGGATGAATCAGGCTCGGCTTCGGCACCTATAACCTCTCAGACTGCGAACCCGGATATCGAGTTGCAAAGGGCTACGACAACTCAGTCACCTGGTCTCGGCAGCGGTGACCTTAATCAAATAATTGAATGTGAAGGATGTTTCAGCTCGAATATGAATGATCAGCAAATACAGGACTTTTTGAGCGATTATAATTCACGCGTAAACGACGACGGTCTTTCAGCAGATAGCATATTGGACTTGTGCAGACTTGTGAATAATTTAAAGGCTGGTGGCAACCCGCAGTCATTAGGTGAAGTAGCATTCGCTGTTAGTAGAGCATTAGTGAGTACTATTGGCGTCACTGCCTCTCAAACTATGATTGCTTGCCTAAACGACATCTTCGGGGCAGGCACTTTTCCCCCTCCAGGCTCCTGAAAAGGCATTACCCAAAAGAGGCAGTCAGGAAGTCATTTACAATCGGGACAGACTAACAGCGAGTCAGCCTTCCACCTTTGTCTCTGCCTCAGGAATAATATAAATAATTTCAGGTACTCAGATACAACTAAAATGATTTTATCCAATACCTTAGAGTAACGAATGTTACTAGTTCGAGAGCAACGAAGTGCTGAGCGTGATATCGCTTGCGATATATTAGCATCAAGTAACGAGGAAAATATATGCTGCAGGATATCCTTCATATATATTTCAGAACCTCCTGAAATAGGCATTGATTGGCGATGGTGATGGTGGTGGAGCGATAGAACCATATCAGCAACAACAGCAGCAGGAAGAGGAAAATAGAGTCTA
>JBQGBZ010000275.1:0-1209 GCA_052038215.1 Nitrososphaera sp. | reverse complement strand
AATCTGACTTAACTTCATTCTTTCTTGTGCGGATTTATCCAATTCTCTTTTGGCTGTAATTATTCTATGATACTCAGTACTTTCAGGTCGGACTTTGCGTTCAGCCATAGAAAAAAGCAAGTCATGTTTTAGCACGTCCATATATTCATCTAGTAGTTTTAGCTTCTCATCCGACTCTTTAGCCAAGTTCCATTATCACACTCCTCCTGTAGCTTTACCTTTTGCTATTTTAGGGTATCCAACATTTTCTCTTCTAAAATGGGGGAGAAAAATTATCTTATATTCCATCTGGGTATGTCTCCAATGGTTCTTGCTGGCTGGCTGTATAATTGGCAGTACTCAAGATTCTGTCGCTTTATCGTAGCTCACAACAGTAATTCAGCCAAATTAGCTTGATTATTGTCGGAGTGATAAATGGGATAGCAAACAAGAAAAAGAAGAGAAGAAAAGAAAAATAAAAGAAAAAGAATGTGGTGGGAATGCTTGACAGCACTAGTACTACTACTAGTTCTTTTACCCTCTCTCAAGCCTCACAGTTGAATTCAGTCTCTGCATCGCATGAATCAGTTCCATCAAGACCTTCAGCAAAGTCCCTACCTGAATCGCCAGTTAGTCTGTCATCACCCTGTTGTCCATTCATAAAGTCATCTCCAGAGCCGCCATTCATTTGGTCATTTCCAAAGTGACCAAACATTCGGTCATTACCAGAGCCTCCATCAACTACATCATCACTATCACCGCTGCTGTCGACGTTACCGCCATCAACAATGTCATCTCCAGAGCCTCCAGATACTTTGTCACTACCATCGTCGCCACAGATAGCGTCATCTCCACCCAGTCCAGTAATGATATCATCCCCTTCAAGACCTGAAATAATATCGTCACCTGGCGTCCCAACTATGTTGTCATCGCCAGAAGTACCAACTATTGTAGCAACTGGACCAGAACAGGAGGGGATAGGTGGGGAAGAGACAATTACAGTTACAGTAGCAAATGTCTCAGCACCAACTACATCTGTAACCGTAAGTCTGGCAGTGTAAATGCCAGCTGCTTGATACGTGTGCTGTACACTTGGTCCTTGAGTACTTGTTCCGCTGCCGTCGTCAAAGTCCCAGCTATAGGTATAGGGTGATGTGCCGCCTGATACAGATGAGGTGAAACTAACAGTAAGTGGTACAGTACCTGTGGTAGGAGTCGCACGCAAATCAT
>JBQGBZ010000274.1:0-1745 GCA_052038215.1 Nitrososphaera sp. | reverse complement strand
TTTGCCAACTGCTGATCCATGCTTGATGTTTCTTTCAAATTACTCTTTGGTACTCCTTGTCTTCTTGTAGCCCAAGTAGGATTTTGCTACTACATCCTGATTCCTGCTGCGTAGCGCTGCAACAACCGTTTCTTGAAGAGTAACAGAGCTTGCTTTTATACGCAAGAGATTTGTTGTTCCTTATCGCCTTTGCTATCTCTAGAACCAGTGAATACGGAACTCCCGCTCTGCTTATTGCACGTGCCTTCTTCTCAACATCAAAGGGCTCCGGCCTTTCGCTTCTATTCTTTACCATGATTTCTGTCTCCATCGTATAATAACCAAGGAAAATAGTCGTTCCCGAAATATTTAGTTGTACAGTCTGCATTGTACTGCATAGAGCTTCATGACTGCCCGAAAGGCCTCAGGCCTGATGTCGGATGTGTATACGCCATGTCTTTTAATTGAGTGATGACATGCGATCGAAACTCGCTGCTCCATTGTAACTACTCGGGATATCGTGATGGAGGGATTCTACCATACCTGATGAAATGGATTTATCAATTGGAGCTGGCACCATGAACGTAATTCATTGAATTACTGTGCAACAGGGCTTCATACAGTAGTAGTACAGAATCAACATAAAACTTGGGATTTGCGATAAGCCCCTACCTTCATTTTTTACGTATTCTTTCTCTGAATGTATCGTTGGTGCCTTCTATACAAAATAGATCACACTATTCAATTGTCCCAATTGTCGCTAACCGCCTTAGACCTTCTGGTGTTGTCCTATATATCTTGGTAAACTCGTGATATTCTAGCAAGCCTTCCCTTACTAACTCCGAAAGGTATCCATCAACAGCTTCTTCGTCAGCAAGACCTGTTGCTCGCGTGATTTGTCTCCTGTCAACGGCATGTTTTGCGGCTTCCAAAATTAATTTCATTATCTTGCTGCTACCACTTGATTTCCGTCGTTGCTCTTGAGCTCTCACATCAATGCAACACTGATATTTACTATATAGGCTGTAGGAATGCTCTACCGTGCACTGCATTCCTGTTACTTTTCAATCACAAAAACATTTTCACTCTTGCTAATTTAGACTTATTTGCTACATAGTAGCTTCTAAATCATGTCAATAGAATTGCAGACTGTACAACTAACTGAAGTGCGTGTATCTGTTCGTTATAGCTTCTTTTTTTGCTTGCTTTTCTTCGCTATTCTATCAAGAAGTGACTCCGCCCTTTCTTGACCGAGCATGTCTTTGAGTTTATGCTCCGATGCTGCCCCTTCCCAAGAACTGAGCAGGTCCATTACTCCATCTTTAATGTCTGGATTAATATCATTCAACGCATTTTCTATAATCTTTCTGCGGCCTTTTGCCAGATCTTTTGGTCTAAGAACTGCTCCTCCCATACGACTCACATTGTAAAGTTACAATACACTGTTGTCCTAAATAAACAGCTACCACGATTGTTCAAGCTGGCGGCCTTTTGTGATAAATATATGGAGTATTGCATTGTACACATTAACAGCATTGCCAAACTAATCTATGTCTTGATTCTGCAATGCATTTGTCGTGTCATGTCAGAGCTTGTCGGTCATGCGCTCTGCCATGGTTGGCTCATTTGACATCTGAGGATTCACTGCAATGCAGTCAGTAGTCAATAAGCTTGGCTGGACTACAAGCACTTCATATGCTCGCTTTAAGGTAAACATCGTGTCAGTCAAAGAACGATATGCTTATAATCATTCGACTTATTATAGA
>JBQGBZ010000273.1:0-1033 GCA_052038215.1 Nitrososphaera sp. | reverse complement strand
ATCGGGCTGAAGTAGAGCAGGGACCGAATGTCTGTGTTACAGCACAGGGCCAAGAAGCTACCACCAACGCAGCTATCGTTGATGCAAGCGAGAACAGTCTGGACATAAATGTTTGCGAGATCCTCATTGGAATTGGCGATCTCCCCTTGGATCAATGTCTACCAGATTAGATGAAGAGAGAGACATACACACAACGACAACTAAAGCCTCACAATATTTTTTTTATATTTTTTCTTTTTGACAGTTGATTGGCACGAATAACCAAGACTGCAAGGACAAAAGAGAAAGCGATTTAGTGCAGTTAATAGAACTGTGCTAACTGAATATTACAAAAGCAGTTTATAATAGTAAATGAAATATCGGAAAGAAAAAAGCTTAATCCAAGCAACACGCAACTAACCGAAGATAATAATTAATGAATACAAATCATCAACAACAACATCATCATTCATACGTCAACTCGTCACCTCAACCGACTTACTACAAACTGAGTCTAGACTGCCTTCACTCGCCTATTATGTCTGTAGAGGATATCAACGCCTCATATGTTGAAGCCAGATACAATTGCATATCACGCGAGCATGTGATTGAGTGTCCCTTGTGTAAGGTACATGCGCCTGGTTCCTGTGACTATACTCCCCTACATAAGGTGGTCTACATGACTCCTCTGTATTCTCGCCAGAGAAAAGAGCAAGAAGAACAGCAGCAGCAAGAACAACTAGAGCAGCCATGACAACAGAAGAAGCGGCTGACCTTATCTACAATGCCGAGGAAGACTGGATTAACAACTATTATGAATGGTCTGCTCGCATCCAGGACCCAGAGAAGAGAGAACAGTTTCGAGCATTCTTTGATGGGTATATTTTAAAGAATCCCGCTTTATGCTCCAATATCTTCTCAGATGTCCCAGAAAGACAAAGGGCAGCTGGCGAGAACATGGCTATTAGAATAAAAAATGCGCGTGAGAAGCTGATTGAAATGAAAAGCAGGGGAATAGAGAATCCAGACTCTATGAGCTTGATGAATGAGATTT